>NZ_MRBY01000030.1 GCF_001904615.1 [Limnothrix rosea] IAM M-220 | reverse complement strand
GTGTCTCCTTTTCTCTAAAGAATTTTGGCTACATTCTTATCCATAACTGACGTTAGTGATTATTCCTCGTCCCGCTGAAGCTCTTCTGGGAGATCGATAAAGACTTTTTCGTTGGGTTGCACGCCACTAATAATCTGGGTGCGATCGCCGACTGTTGCACCAAGAACGACAGGCTTAAATTCGGGTTTGCCTTCGTCATCCGGTACAAGAACTCCTGTATCACCGGATTCGGTGGCGATCGCCACGGTGGGAACCGTCATTACACTCGTTAAATCCTCACCGATAAACGTCACATCAGTATTCATCTTTGAGCGTAGAAAATCTCGCCCTGACAACAACGCAATTCTTACCTCGAAAGACGTGACATTATTTTCAATAATCGCTTCCGGTGCAACTAATAAAACCCGCCCTTGGAAGACCTTATCGGGAAAAGCATCAGCCACAATTTCAACATCTTGACCCGGCACAATCTGATCAATATCAACCTCTGGAACCCTCGCCACCACCTCTAATCCCTTGGCGATCGCCAAAATAGACGAAGAGGTCGCCGAAGCTGTCGCTGAAGCCGAAGTTGTGGGTGTAACGAAAGCACCTTCCGACGCAAATTTTTGAGTGATCACCCCATCAAACGGTGCACGAATAATCGTGTCATCATATTGCACCGCCACAATTTCCTTTTGAGCTTGAGCCTGTTCGATCAAAGCGTTTAGGCGAGTCAGTTCCGGTTCAGCAGTACGCTGTTGCCGATCAAAATTAATACGCGCCTCTACCGCCGCGGCACTTAAAACTTCAAGCTCAGGATTGGCGGTTTGCTTAAGCTGCTCTACCCGCCGTTGCAGTTCCACCACACGTGCCTCGGCACTGCGAAACTCACTCACCACATCATCCCGCCGATCTTCGTCAATAGCGCCACTTTCTAGGAGTCTATCAAAGCGTTGTGCTTTCTCCGTAGCATTTTCTAAAGTTGACTGAGCTGCCGCTAACTGGGCTTGGGCTTGGGCAATTTCTTGGGGGATACGTTCTTGGGCTTGTTCGAGGCGTGCAGTGGCCTGATTTAAGACGGCTTCTGCTCGGTTGATATCCGCCTGGAGATTACTCTGGGTGGCGCGAAATTCGGCGATGCGCTGTTTGATCAGAGATTCTGCCTGAATACCTTGGTTAAATAATTCTTCATTATCCATAATGGCCAGTTCTTGTCCTGCCGCCACCACTTGACCTTGTTCTACTAAAAGCTTGGCGAGAATGCCGGGGTTTTTGGGACTGATATTAACGCTCTCAATGGGTTCCACTGTGCCATTGGCTTCGATGCGTACTGCCAAATTGTTGAGGGTGACAGGCACTGTTAAATCTGCAAGGCGCTCTTCGAGGCTATCGGGGCGATTACTTAAAACTCTATGAACAGGTAAACCTACAAGAAAAATACCACCAGCCAATGCCGCGAGTAGAAGTAAGATTTTCTTGGGGTTAACGGCAGATTCAGTCATAGATATGTGTGCTGGCAGATTTATGGATCAACAGTTTTGTAGTCTACTGTAATTAACTCAATATTGACTTGGTTTGATCAGCCTATTTTTACTTGATCTTTTAGATCAGTCTCTTGGAAGAGGTTTTGAGTTCCCATTTTGATCTCTAAGTATTTTTTCGTTCTTGGATTGGATTATTTAATTGTGCGTTACGCTTCGCTAACACACGCTACAGGTTCTGTTTGTGACTCGAAGAGAATTAGAGAATATTACTATGAGGGGCTTGGAGGGAGAGTTTGATGGTTAGGGGTTCTGTTAAACATCTTCCGCAAACAACTGAAATTGCTTTGGATGGCGAAATACACGTTGTCACTCTCAAATGGAGCGATCGCCGCAAAACGATTCAGATTTCAATTAATCAAGAGCAGCAAATTATTGTTCATGCTCCCAGCCAAATTAAAATTGCTGAAATCGAAGATCTTTTAAAAAAGCGAACGGCTTGGCTCCTAAAAAATCTTCAGAAAGTTGCAGAATCTTCAGTTAAAAGATTTGTACCGCAATGGGTGGATGGGGAAAAGCACTTTTATCTTGGGGAGCAATATCCCCTCAAACTTGAGTACGGCGATCGCCTCTATTTCGACTTAGAAAATAGTGTTTTTCGAGTTTGTATTTTAGAGTTCGGCGATCGCCACCAAATCCAGTTTTTAATGCGTCGTTGGTATCAGCGGCAAGCGAAAACTTTATTTCGAGAGCGGTTAGATTACTGGACAGAAAAAACAAAACCGATTCTAGAGTTAGAGCAAAAAAACATTCCGCTCAGGATTCGGGCAATGAAAACTCGGTGGGGCAGTTGCAGTAGTCTTGGTCGCATTAATCTCAATTTGCAACTGATTCAAATGCCAATGAGTTGTCTGGACTATGTGATTGTCCATGAGCTGTGTCATTTCCGCGAGATGAATCACAGTAAGCGCTTTTGGAGCCTCGTGACGCAATGTATGTCTGACTGGCAAGAGCGCCGAGCATCACTCAAACAAACTGCTATGGCGACTTGGTTGCAATGAGATCTTCGAGGGTGGCGATCGCCCGTTGAAATTCCTGAGTGAGGGGATGGTCTGGGTCAAATATTTTACTGAGTTCGCGATAGTACCAAAGAGTGCCCTCTTTTTTTCCACGAAATCGCGACCATAATTCTTCCCCGACTAAACGATAATCCCGCACAATGGACTGGAGATTGTAGAGTTTGTCCGCCATGGACACGAGTCGAACAGATTTTGGCGCTGTTTTGAGGTGATTTAAATAAGCGACTTTACGCTCTCGCCACGGCAATTTTATTTCCCCTTCGACGCTATCGGAACAGCCCATCACAATCTCTGTGACGCGATCGCCAAATTTTTCTTGAATTAAATCCCTTGTTTGCAACCCGCCTTGATCTTCCACAGCATCATGCAATAGCGCGGCGATCGCCTCGTCCTCACTCCCACCCGCCTCTAAAACCGTACTCGCAACACCCAACAAATGGGCAACATAGGGAGTACCGGAACCTTTACGGGCTTGATTACGGTGTAACTTTTCCGCAAAAACGAGCGCTTCAGAAAATCGGTCGGATAATGCCATTATTTCAGCCGTAGTTCAATAGCCCAATCCTAGCGACTGAACTGAGTTCGCTAACAAAATTCGTTAACCAAGCTTATCGGATTCTGTTTGGAAAAATGTACCGATTTTTTTGATCACCCAGCTTAAAATTGCCCCCAACATCAAAATGCCGATCGCCGGAGTAAAGACCGGTTCCCAAAGCGAATACCAGATTTCCCAGCCGAGATTAACACCAGAAGATTTACCAATGAGGGCGATCGCAAACCAGAAAAACGCGAACAGCACCACAAACACATCTGCCACAAGGAAACGGTCTAACCAAGTCGTAAACTGCTCTTTCATTCACCTAATCTAAAAATGTCCATTTAGAAAATACCGCAGCTTGACCCCGATATTGGTCTGATGTGTCGAGTAAGTCCCAGACCTTAACATTTTCAATCCGGATGCGCCGACCACTTTTTGAATAGCGAACCCCCGAATAATCAGTGATGTAGCCCATTTCACGACTATTTTGCAAGAGTTGGTTCCGAGCGTTCTGGATTTCCGCCGTTGGCGCGGCTGACTGACTAGAAGGCATGACTAATAGCTCGTCCCAAGACCGCTCCCAGAGGGTCAATGCCGTGTTGTTGCCATAGTTATAAATCGGATCAGCCTGAGTATTGTGGGACAACACCACAAAAGGTGCATGAAACAAAATACGAGCTTGCTCCGCGGGGACAACATCCCGTGGGATCAAATCTTCTTTAAACCAATGACGGTAATTGTCTAGGATTAGCTGGACTTGGGCGATCGCCTCAGGTTGTAGCCAAGGTTCTTCCATTGCCGCTCTAAGCCGTCACTAAAGCATCAACAGGTTCACCGGTGAGACTAAAGGGTCGAACCTCAGTAATTTTCACCGCAACAATTTTCCCCTGAAGTTCGTTAATATCGCCCTCAAAGAATGTCAGACGGTTGCCACTAGTGCGCCCCATGACCTGACTGGGATCTTTAGGATTTTGACCCTCCACCAAAACTTGCTCAACCCTGCCCGCATAACGCTCAGAACGTTCCGCTGCTTTTTGATTGACTAGGCGATTGAGTCGTTGGAGGCGATCGCTCTTCACTTCCTCAGAAAGTTGATTATCCCAAAGTGCCGCAGGCGTACCGGGACGGGGGGAATAAGCCGCCGTATTGAGCTGATCAAAACCAATATCCTCAACAAGCTTGAGGGTATTTTCAAATTGCTCCTCTGTCTCGCCGGGGAATGCCACAATCGCATCGGCACTAATGGACGCATCCGGCATATATTTACGCACATTGTCGATAATGCGACGGTACTTTTCATGGGTATAACCGCGACGCATTGCCTTCAACACCTCATTATCACCAGACTGGAACGGAATATGAAAATGCTCACAAATCTTCGGTAGCTCATGACAAGCTTTGATCAAACGCTCCGTGAAATAGCGGGGGTGGCTAGTGGCAAAACGGATGCGCTCAATGCCCGGCACATCATGCACAAAATATAAAAGATCCGTCAAATTATATTTATTGCGCCCTTCCGCCGTTGTGCCCGGTAAATCGCGACCATAGGCATCAATATTTTGACCAAGGAGTGTCACTTCCTTAAAGCCCTGGCGGCCTAGCTCTTCCATTTCCGCGTAAATCGCTTCAGGATAACGGGATTGCTCTGTGCCCCGCACACCGGGAACTACACAATAAGTACAGTGCTCATTACAGCCATAAATCACATTCACCCAAGCAGTTACTGAGCTATCGCGGCGGGGTTTGGTAATGTCTTCAACAATATGAATCGGTTCTGTGGCAACAATTTGGCTACCATTATCTACTTGCTCTAAAAGTTCTTGGAGACGATTAGCATGCTGGGGCCCCATAATCAGATCCACTTCCGGCACGCGACGCAATAAACTTTCGCCCTCTTGCTGAGCCACACAGCCCGCAACAATTAACTTCAAATCAGGCTTGGAATGCTTGCGTTTTGCCTGACGACCAAGATAGGAATAAACTTTTTGTTCTGCATTATCGCGAATAGTGCAGGTGTTGTAGAGCACTAGATCTGCCTCGTTGGGATCCTCTGAGAACTGATATCCCATATCTTCTAAAATGCCTGCCATACGCTCGGAGTCGGCTTTGTTCATCTGGCAGCCGAAGGTGGTAATGTGATATTGACGAGGCTCAGTCATGGTTTTTTTTGGAGTATGTTCTGTAGCTATATGCAAAAGAGCAATTCCTGATTTTACCAAGTTGTGTTTCTTTACGATCGCTTTTTTTCGCTTCTAGACCATTATTTTAGGTTTGGCGATCGCCGCTCTCATCAGCTTTCTTCTTGAAAATATTTTCTTGGACTCATCACAGGCTCTATTTTCATTAAAATTTCCATTGAGCTTAGAAATAATCAAGACATTCACGAGTTTGGGTGAAGCTTTCCATTCCTAGCAGATCATCTATATACTATGTTGATGATGTTTGTGTATCTTCAGCTACTATTTACCTGATTCATCGGTATCAGCCATCTGCATCATGACCTTAAACCGTTATAGTTTGGGACAGTTATCGGTTACTAATATTTTTAGAACCCAAAAAACTTGAATGAATACAGAATCTTATTTTAATCACCCAACTTTTGGGATGCTTTTTTTAATTTGTGAGCTAGAAGATAACGAAGAATTGTTCACCACACTCTACGCTCAACGATTATTTTTCCTAGTGCAGCACGGCAAAACAAATATGACCTTTGAACCCATTACGCGCATGGATGCTCGCATGAAGGTAGAGCAGCGTTTACGTAAGGTTCGTCGTTTTGGATCCCCAGAGGAGATCCAATCACTCCAAGCGCTATACAAGCGAACTTTCCAGTAAATTATCCGTTTGTATGTCTGATTCTATTGCTCGCCAGATCGAAGCGCTCTCCCAGCAGCTCCCGCCATCAACGAAGCTAATCGCCGTTAGTAAGACCCATAGTATTGAAAAAATCCGTGCAGCCTACCATGCAGGTATTCGTGATTTTGCTGAAAATCGTCTGCAAGAGGCTTTAGCAAAACAGGAAGAACTCGCTGATCTCTCCGATATTCGCTGGCACTTCATCGGCCATCTGCAAAAAAATAAAGCGAAAAAGGCGATCGCCCACTTTGACTGGATCCATACCATCGATAGCTTAGCCCTCGCCCAAAAACTCAATAGCTATGCCGAAGCTTTAGGGCGATCGCCCAAATTTTGTTTGCAAGTAAAACCTTTGCCAGATCCCAATAAATTCGGTTGGGACATTAAGCAACTATCCAGAGAATTACCCGAACTCGCCAAATGTCAGAGCCTAAAAATTCAAGGTTTAATGACAATTTTACCTTTAGGTTTAACGCCCGATGGCGCGACAGCAGCCTTTAAAACCGTTTACAACCTACAAAAGCAACTGAATCAAAATCCAGCATTTCCCTTTGAACTTAAAGAACTATCCATGGGCATGTCCGGTGATTATTCCCAAGCGATTGAGGCGGGCAGCACAATGATTCGAGTGGGTAGTGCTATTTTCGGGCAACGGCAGTAATTCAATGAAATTCGTGATCCCCAAATTTTGGCGATCGCCCCTAGACATGGCCATGTCAAAAAAACAAGAAACCTTACCAGTATTCCCGGATTAGTTGATGAGTTTCATCAGCCGCAATTCATTAATAAAAATTTATAGAAGTAGCTGCGTCAAACAGAGAATTGTGGGGCAAAATGAAGCGTAATTTAGAGATTTAGGTTTAATTTAGCAAAAAAACCGAAAAAAACTGATTAAACTCTAGACAAAATAGAAACATAAGATATGCTGAAAAAGCATTAAGTCTAGGCGGGGTCTCTCCTATCCTTGAGTCTTTTCGCAATTAGACATTTATGGGAATTATAGAAAAAACTATTTCTCATGCCAGACCAAGCATATTAAACTGAAAATCAATATCAAGGATATTTCGCACTATGTTTACAAAGTTACGTGATTTTTTGGGCTTTAACGAGACCGAGGAATTCGAGGAGTATTACGAAGAAGAGGTTGATGGCACTGACTATGCAGCCCTTTATCCTGCTGACACTCCGGCTCCTCTAGTCGAAGAAGAAAAGTCCCGTCCTCGTCGTCTCCGTGAAAACCCCACTGTAGCTTCTGATTTTGGCATGAACTCTAATTCCGCTCCCCGCAGTAACGTTATCGGTATGCCCGGCGTTAACAACGGTTTGTCCGAAGTTGTTGTTTGTGAGCCCCACTCCTTTGAGGAGATGCCCCAGGTGATTCAGTCCTTGAGAGAGCGTCGTTCTGTGGTTCTCAACCTCAATATGATGGATCCAGACGAAGCGCAACGTGCCGTCGATTTTGTGGCTGGTGGCACCTATGCGATCGATGGTCACCAAGAGCGTATTGGCGATAGTATCTTCCTCTTCACCCCCAACTGTGTTCAGGTGACGAATCAGTCTGGCGTTGTTCATGAAGCTCCTGTTCAGCCTACTGCTCCCCGCACAGCGACTCCTGCTCCCGCTTGGAATGAAGAAATGGCTCCTGTTGCTCAGGCTCAGTAATTTGATGGCTTATTCCGATACGTTTTTCTATAGGTGCATTTAAGAAAAATAAGTTATACATTTTCCATTTAATTATTTTTAATCATTAGAAAGGACGGCCTAAGGTCGTCTCTTTTTTTTGTGAGTTGATTTCGTTTCGTCTGATCTGTGAAGATATCTTGGAATGAAAAACTCTGTAGTACAACAACTTGGACGAAATCTTCGGGAAATTATGGCTGTTAAATTTGGGATGATCGGTGGCGGGGTGATGGGGGAGGCTCTACTATCTCGATTGTTAAAGCAGGGTTTATATAGACCGTCTGATGTGGTGGTTAGTGAGCCTGTCGCCGCGCGGCGGGACTATTTACAGCAGGAGTATGGTGTTTCTGTTACGGCAAGTAATGGAGATGCAGCCTCTGCCACTGATGTGCTCATGTTGGCGATTAAACCGCAAATTTTTGACAAGGTAACGGCTGAATTGCAGTCAAAGGGGCTGATGGAGCGTCCTCTTGTTTTGTCGATTTTGGCGGGGGTTGCCTTGGATAAGTTAAGTGCTGGATTTGAGGGTTACCCGGTGGTGCGGGTGATGCCTAATACTCCGGCTATTGTGGGTCAAGGGATGACGGCGATCGCCCCCAGTGATTTAGTGTTGCCAGAGCAGGTGGAGTTGGCAAAGCAAATTTTTGCGGCGGTCGGTGAAGTGGTTGAAGTGCCAGAGTATCTCATGGATGCGGTCACGGGTTTATCGGGATCGGGTCCGGCATTTGTGGCGTTAATGATTGAAGCTTTAGCCGATGGTGGTGTTGCCTCTGGTTTGCCCCGCCCCATTGCCCAGCAGCTTGCCCTGCAAACTGTTAAGGGCACAGCAGAGCTGTTACAGGATTCTGGTTTACACCCCGCCCAACTGAAAGACCGTGTGACGAGTCCCGGCGGCACAACGATTGCTGGTGTTGCTACCCTAGAGGCAAATGGTTTTCGTTCGGCCGTGATTGAAGCGGTTAAAGCGGCCAAACAGCGTTCTGAAGAATTAGGTCAATGAAACTCTCTGGTGTTTTAGATAAGGCGATCGCCCTCCATGACCTCACGGTTGAAGAGGGGATTTTTCTGCTGGAGCAGGATCAATCCAGTGCCATTGAAGCAATTCGACAGGCTGCGGAGCAAATGCGGCGATCGCTTTGCGGTGAGACTGTAACCTATGTGGTGAATCGTAATCTTAATTTCACCAATATTTGTGAGCAACATTGTCATTTCTGCGCGTTTCGGCGGGATGCGGGCGATGATGGCGCATTTTGGCTGGATAATGCCCAATTATTAGAAAAAGCAACCGATGCGGTACACCGTGGGGCAACGGAGATTTGTATGCAAGGCGGTCTTAATCTTGAGGCGAAAATTAACGGGCGATCACTGGATTATTATCTCGATTTAGTGCGATCCCTGAAAAAAGCATTTCCCCAGTTACATATCCATGCCTTTTCCCCCCAAGAAATTGAATTTATTGCCCGCGAAGATCAGCTTAGTTTTGCAGATGTGATTCTTGCCCTAAAAAATGTCGGCGTTGGTTCTTTACCCGGTACTGCGGCGGAGGTTTTAGATGACCAAATTCGTCGTCAAATTTGCCCCGAAAAACTCAATACCAGTACATGGCTAAAAATTGTCGGGCTTGCCCATGCCCTCGGCATGATGACCACGAGTACGATGCTGTGCGGTCATATCGAAACCATCGAACAGCAAGTGAAGCATTTAGAAGAGGTGCGATCCCTTCAGAAAATTGCCGTTAAAAAAAATTACTCCGCAAAAATTAGCGAATTTATTTTGCTGCCCTTTGTGGGGCAAGATGCGCCTGTGGTATTGCGAAAAAAAGTTGGTCGCGATCAACCAGATTTAAACAAAACTCTGCATCTCACCGCTGTATCCCGTTTATTTCTCGGACGCTGGATCACGAATCACCAGCCCAGTTGGGTCAAACTGGGTTTGGCTGGGGCAACAGAAGCATTGCGGTGGGGTTGCAATGACCTTGGGGGAACACTAATGGAAGAGCACATTACAACCATGGCTGGAGCCCAGGGGGGCACTTGTTTAACTGTCGAGCAACTGCAAAAGGCGATCGCCAATCTTGGGAGACCCTATGCTGAGCGAACCACCCTATATAAAAAGCTTGATAAACCAGTTCAAGATTTACCGCTACTGATCAGTTAAAGTAACAATTGGCACAATTTTTATTGAAACTATAAAACTAATCAATAACAACTTTTTTTTTGCGTAATTTTTATTTTTCAGGAGAACCCAAAATGGATTTGGTTGCACTCCAAAGCCTTTTAGATAACACCTCATTTCTCGTCCTCTTTATTACCATGCTCGTTTATTGGGGTGGTGCTGCGTTTCCAAGCCTGACTGTGCTCCAAAAACTGGGCACTATCGGTGTGGCGATCGCCAACCTATGTATGGCGACTCTACTTGGCGCACGCTGGTTGGAAGCCGGATATTTCCCCCTCAGTAACCTCTACGAATCCCTCTTTTTTCTCGCGTGGGGCGTGACAACCATGCATCTCATTGCAGAAAATATGAGCCGTAGTCGTTGGGTTGGCACCGTGACCACCCCTGTCGCCATGGGCATTACCGCCTTTGCCGCCCTCTCCTTACCCGAAGAAATGCAAAATTCGGCTCCCCTCGTACCCGCCCTCAAATCTAATTGGTTGATGATGCACGTTAGCGTCATGATGATCAGCTATTCAGCTTTGTTAGTGGGATCTTTATTGGCGATCGCCTTTTTGATTGTGACAAGAGGCCAAAAAATCGAATTACGCGGCAGCTCCGTCGGCAACGGTTCCTATCGTCTCCGCAATAACCAACCAGAATCCGAAGACCCCTTAACAGCCATTGCTTTCACCAAAGAACAACCGAGTTTTGACGGGAATGCCGCGGTCCTAACCCAACCCTCCCTAGAAAATCTTGCCGCAGCACCCAGTCTTAGCCCACAAATGTTGAGTCTTGCCGACACTTTAGATAACATTAGTTACCGCATCATTGGTCTTGGATTTCCCCTGCTAACTATCGGCATTATTTCCGGGGGAGTCTGGGCAAATGAAGCATGGGGTTCTTACTGGAGCTGGGATCCCAAAGAAACTTGGGCATTGATTACATGGCTTGTTTTTGCCGCTTACCTCCATGCTCGTATTACCCGTGGCTGGCAAGGTAGACAACCCGCCCTCCTAGCCGCAGCCGGATTTGTCGTCGTGTGGATTTGCTATCTCGGCGTTAATATTCTTGGCAAAGGACTCCATTCCTACGGCTGGTTTTTCTAAAAAGACTTTAATTTTGGCAAAAAAAAGCCATTCCGACAGGAAAATCACGACTAGAATGGTGCACAGGGTACATCACGTATCATTTAAGAACGCTCTTTAATCTTTATTACCTAGTATTCGACATTGTGGGGAAACGACCGTGAGCAAAAACTTTCAACCACTGAGCAGCGGCGAGGTTCTGTCCGTCGGGAACGAATCCCAGATTGTGATTGGACACAGTACCTTCCGAGTGAGTGAATTTACAGCAGCTTTAAAACAGCTCATGCTCGAAAATGGTGTTGGCGGTGTAACCCCCGAAACCATCGATTGGCTTACTGCTGAGGGTATTGACTGTGATGTTTTACGCTTCGGCTCCGATGGCTGGGTGAAAGGGAAAGTTCGTTTACATCTAGAGTTTTCGGAAGATTCTGATGCGGAGGTAAGTCCTGACCCAAAAACTGAGGCAGCTATCGAGTCCTTCGCTCCGGTAGCTGCCGCAACATCCGTAATCGCTGAATCTGCGGCGTCTGAAATTGACGATCTGGATTTAGATTTTGCTGATGATGAGTTTGATTTTCCTGAAGATTCTGCAACTCCCATATCTAGTGCTGAAACGACGGTTGATGCGAAGGACACTTTTGTTCAGGAAGATGACGAAAGTTTTGATGATTTATTTGCGGCAGATGAACTAGAGGAGACCTCAGAAGAATCTGGTGATACGGGCTTAGATGATTTATTTGCAGAGGACGCTTTAGAGGAAACTGGAGCGACAGAGCTTGGCGCGGATGATAGTATCATCAGCTCTGACGAAGGGGATTTTGATGCTGCCGTGGGTGAGTTTGCTGACTTACTGGGTGATGCTGACTCGGAATCTGACTCGGAGGCGATCGCCGAGACAGAAGACCATACCGCATTAGATGCCGCCGTTGCACCACAGGCCGACGAAGACGAACTTAATGATCTATTTGGTGACGACAGTCTATTTGACGAAGACAGTAGCACTGAAACAACGATAGAAGATCAAGAAGGAGTTCTAGCGGGTTTAGACACAGAACTAGAATCCATTGGCGAGGACACTGCCGACGATTCCCTTGATTTTGACTTTGGTGATGGTGATCTCGAAGCAGATTCTAGCGCTGAACTGGAGTCTGTCACTGACGATAGTGACGATGATTTGTTTGGTGATGCAGAGGATGATTTATTTGCGGATGCCGAAGATAGTTCTCCAGCCGAGACAGACACCGCAGCAGAAACTTTAGCAGCAGAAACTTTAGATGAACTAGGGCTTGATGCGGACGAAGATAGCGATGACCTATTCGCTGATGCTGAAGATCTCTTTGGAGAGGATGAATCTAGTGAAAGTGCCAACGATGCTGATGCGAGCCTTGAGGAGTTAAGCTTCGATGACGATGACTCAGACTCAATACTCCCAGAGGATGACAGTAGTGACGATGGAGCTTTTGCTGATTTTGGCGAGTTTTTGACCGAGGAATCCTCTGAACCTGATACCGATGATGGGGCAGAGCTTGGTTTAGATAATCTTTTTGACGAAGATGACTCAGACGCGGAAGAATCTCTGTTTGATGATCCCTTTGAGGAGGCGATCGCCCCAGAGGATACAGCAGCCGCTAGTGACGATGACTTCCTCACTGATTTTGAAGCGGCTGGAGATACCGAAATTTCCCAGGGTGATAGTGCTAACCCCGAAAATGCCTTGGAATCAACCTTTAACTCAACCTTTAACGAAGAAGAAAATGATTTTTCCTTCGAACAAAGTGACCTTGATTTCGATGGCTCTATGGATGATGAGGTCGCCAATTTATTGCTAGACAACGAAGACGAGATCAGTGACGAAGACGACTTAACAGCAGAAGAGTTGCCCCCTGAAATTGATTTCGGCTCAACGGAGGATCTCGGAGAGTTTATTGATGTTTCAATTATGAAGAAGAAAATGGCTTCGCCTGCTTCTGCCATTGAAACAGAGTCTCCCGCCGATACAGCTCCTCAAATGGAGTCCCCCTTTGATCTCGGCGATAATAGTGGTGTCATGGACAGTGGCGAGGAAGACATTAGTCTCGGTGAATTATTTGAAAGTAATGACGACGAGGATTTCGACTTTGATGCTTTAGATGATGGAGATGACCCTCTAGATGCCGTCACTGGCGACGAAGAAGAGGTGTCCGCCGATATTTGGGAGCTTGAATAGTTATCGGTGAACTGGTCGTTACTCCATGCTCGTGTTCATCGGCATTTAAAGGACACCCAGTTACTCGCTCCTGGACAGAAAATCTTGGTCGCTGTTTCCGGTGGCCAAGATTCTCTTTGTCTGGGGCAACTACTCGTCGATCTCTCCTCACGTTGGCAGTGGCAGTTGGCGATCGCCCACTGTAATCACGGCTGGTCTGGAGACGCGGCGATCGCCGACCATGTTCGTAAAATCGCACAGCAATGGCACAGGCCTTTTTTTTCGCGCGAAGCCACAACCCCCATTAAAGAAACAGAAGCAGCAGCCCGGCAATGGCGTTATCAGCAATTAACAGCTATGGCGCTAGCAAAAAAATTCAACTCAATTGCCACAGGACATACCCTTACCGACCGTGCCGAAACCTTACTGTTTAATCTCGTGCGCGGCTCCGGTTTACAAGGCTTAGGCGCTTTAACAGAACAGCGATGTCTCGCAGATCACGTCACCCTTACCCGTCCTTTACTCACCGTGAGTCGCACCGAAACAGCCGCTTTTTGTCAGGAATTTAACCTACCTATTTACGAGGATATTTATAATCAAAATCTTCATTTTTCCCGTAATCGGCTACGTCACAATGTCTTTCCAGAATTAAAACAAATTAACAAAAAAACAGAACAACACCTCGCCCAAACAGCAGCAATTTGCCAAGAAGAAAATGAATATTTAGAGGCGATCGCCTCAGATAAACTAAGCCAATACTTAAACAAAGATCAATCATTACAAAGGCTTCCACTAAGGCAACTTCATCCGGCATTACAACGACGTATTCTTTGGCAATATCTGGCCTTAATACTGTCAAAAACACCCACATTTCAACAAGTTGAAGAATCACGACAACTCATTCAAGCCCCTAACCACAGCCAAACTTCAAGTTTTTTTCGAGCTATTAGATTAGCAGTACAAAATGAACTTATTATCCCTATCGCCTCTAATTTACAATAGTTAAAGAGACCTTGAATCTTGAATTCTTTATTATTTTCGAGCCTATGCATTCAAACACAGGCTATTATCTTCTGAGAGGCTCTTAAGTCTAAAACTCTAGTTATATAGATTTAGTAAAGATACCGTTTACTTGCTTACGTATTTATACTGAACTTTATTAAATGTACGTATTTTATTACTGATTATCTAGAGATTTCACGAAAGATGTGCCAAGATATTTGTTGAAATAATCTTACCCAACTGATTTCGAAAATTATTGCTTGGCTCAAAATTTACACTATTTATTTAGCAAGTCAAGCTCAAATATATTGAAATTGCATCTTAATTTTAATTTTTTATCAGGGCAGCTTGAAGGTCGCATCTACAGCCTCAATTTAGAAGCCAAGGTACTAATATGACGACCGTAATGGGTGACACAATTAAGCAGCAAACACTTCAGCTATTGCAGCAATATCAACAAAGTGGAGATGTCAACCTACGCAATAAAATAGTCAACTTAAACATTGGTCTTGTGCGTAAAGAGGCGCATCATTGGACAAAACAATGTAATGAAAGCTTTGACGATTTGTTGCAGGTCGGTAGTATTGGCCTATTGCGAGCCATTGAGCGATTTACCCTTGATAAAGGTAATGCCTTTAGCTCCTTTGCCAGTCCCTATATTCGTGGTGAAATTCAGCATTATTTACGGGATAAAAGCACAACGGTGCGCATTCCCCGCCGTGTCCTACAGCTACGTCGCCAGTCAGCCAAGTTTATTCGAGCCTTTCGTGCCGAACATCACCGTCAACCGTCGCCTGCAGAGGTTGCTGAAGGCCTAGAGATTTCTCTTGCGGAGTGGCAGGAAGTCAATTTGGCTTATCAAAATCGTGATCCTTTGAGTCTTGATCTCACGATTTCGCCGGATGATAATGAGTCTGTTTGTCTTGGGGATCTGGTGCCGGATCCTGAATATAAGAGTTTCCAGTTAGCGATGGAAGACCGAATTCGTTTGCAGCAGGGCTTGGCTCAGCTGGAGGAGCGTACGCGTAAGGTGCTTGAGTTTGTATTCTTGCAGGATTTGACGCAAAAGGAGGCGGCGGAAATTATGGGGGTGAGTGTGATTACGGTGTCTCGCCGCATGAAGAAGGGTTTGTCTTCTCTGAAGCAAATTTTAGGGGGTTAGCGATCGCCGACTTTTGGAATTAGTTAGTGGTGAGTTGATCTTTTTTTGTTAGCAGATTTTAGGGGCTGGGGCGGTTGTGCTGTTTTAAAGTGCGGCTTACAACTAAAATTAGTCTGGTTTTTGGTATGGACGTATTTTTGTGATGACTTCTGTTGCCTCCCCTCCGACTGACTCAATTCTTGAGGTGAAGCGGCTAACACGGCGCTTTGGTGGTTTGGTTGCGGTTAATGATGTTTCGTTTCAGGTCAATCAAGGGGAAATTTTTGGGTTGATTGGTCCTAATGGTGCGGGGAAAACAACTTTTTTTAATATGTTGACGGGGATGATTCCGCCATCGGCCGGTAAGGTTGTTTATCGTGGTCAGGAAATTCAGGGTTTTGCGCCCCATCGTATTGCGAGTTGTGGGATTGCTCGGACGTTTCAAAATTTGCGTTTGTTTGGTAATTTGTCGGCGCTGGAAAATGTGGCGATCGCCCGCCATCGTCACCAAAAGACAAATTTAATTGAGGGAATTTTAGGTTTGCCCAATGCCCGTAGAGCGGAGCAGGAAACCTATGACCGAGCGAAGATGCTTTTAGATTTAGTGGGTCTTACGGGAAAATATCGGCAGCAAGCCTGTAATTTTTCCTATGGTGATCAGCGCCGTCTGGAAATTGCGCGGGCGATCGCCCTAGAGCCAGATTTATTGTTACTGGATGAACCAGCGGCAGGCATGAACCCCAACGAAAAAGGGGCATTAAGTGATTTGATTCGGCAAATTCGGGTGCAATTTGATTTAACAGTCCTGTTGATTGAGCATCATATTCCGTTGGTCATGGGGCTATGCGATCGCATCGCTGTGCTGGATTTTGGTGAATTAATTGCCCTCGGTACACCGGAAAGTGTCAAAGATGATCCGGCAGTAATCGAAGCCTATCTGGGAGACGAATAATGTTGGAACTGATTGATTTATCGGTGAATTACGGTGGCATTGAAGCGCTTAAGGATATTCATCTCACGGTAAATGCAGGGGAAATTGTCACCCTTATCGGGGCGAACGGGGCGGGCAAAACCACCACTCTTAAAGCGATTTCCCGCTTGGTGAATCCGATAAAGGGGAAAATCTTGTATGACGGCAAAGACTTAACGAAAATGGCGGCTCATGAGGTTGTTCGTGTGGGAATTGCCCATAGCCCGGAAGGTCGCCGCATTCTTGCTCAGCAAACGGTACTGACAAATTTAGAGTTGGGTGCTTATATTCGCGATGATAAAGCCGGAATTCAAGCCGATATCGAAAAGCAATTTGTGATCTTTCCGCGGCTCGCTGAGCGCAAAAATCAGGTGGCAGGGACATTGAGCGGCGGTGAACAACAGATGTTGGCGATCGCCAGAGCGGTGATGAGTCGTCCAAAATTATTACTGCTAGACGAACCAAGTTTGGGGTTAGCACCGCAAATTGTGAAAGATATTTTTAATGTCATTCGACAACTGCACGCTGACGGCACAACGATTTTGCTAGTTGAACAAAATGCCAATCTTGCCCTCGAATGCAGCGATCGCGGTTATGTCCTAGAAGCGGGTTATCTCAAAATTACAGGCGATGCCAAAACATTACTCAATGATGATCAAGTGAAAGCAGCCTATCTCGGCTAATCGACACCTATTGCACTGTAACGCTCAGGGCATAGCTCGTATTATTTTCCTGTGCCTTGACCGTCACGATGTAGTCGCCACTAAAGGGCAAGGTAAAGTCGAGAAATTCCGGCAAATCTTCTTGGATCACTTCGCCATTGTCGACTTCAACGTCAAATACAGCCGCGCCACTACCGTTGGTAATATCGAGATACATGTCCTGACCTTCTTGGGCATTAATGAGATATACCTGTGTTTGATTAGCCGCTAAACTTCCTTTCACAACTGTTTGGGATGCGCCATCGTTAAACTGAATACGCACTGGCGATGTCGCTGTGGATACGGCTTTAGGCTGTGGACTGGCGGGCTGTGGGTTAGGTGGCTGTGGATTAGTCGGTTGGGATTGGGTGGGAGCGGTAACTGGGGCCGGTTTTGGTGGTGCTGGAGTGCTGGTCGGGGCGGCGGCAACGGGTTTTTCGGGGTTTTTATCGGCGGATTTGAGGGCAATAATTTCTTCGCAGTCAACGCGTTTGAGTAAGACGGCGCTGTCGCTACTAAATTGATTTTTGTTTAATGTCCAAGTTTCGGTACTTTCCTGTGTGTCGTCTTCGATTTTGGTGGTTACTGAAGCTGTTAATTCGTCGCCTTCGAGCGCGCCGGCAAAGTTTTGGTTGTAGGAGGTGTAGTAGGCGTTTTCATCGTCGGTTACGGTGGCTTCGAGGCTGCCGGTGACACTTTGGTCTGGCTCAACTAAAAATTCGGCGATCGCCTGTATCGTTTCTTCTTCAGTGCGGTAGCAATAGGAACCAGCTTCTAGGGTGATTTTGTCTTCACTGTCGAGGGGTTCGCCCTGTACCGTCGGGACGGAGGAATCGGGTTCGATCGATGTCTCTTCCGGTTCCGAACCGCCGCAACTAGCGAGGGCGATCGCCGTGACGAGAGTCACAAAAACGACGTTAAATCGAGAAGAAAAATTGAGCCTCACAAACATTACCTCTACAGGTTTTTTAAATATTTTTTTAGTATCCTTTTTATCTTATCGACGGGGAATTTTTTTTGCGGCTAAAGCTCACAAAAGATTAACCCTTTTAACTAACATATTTAACTAACATATCGATAAGGCATCGCGGCGAATTTGATCGGCTATTTCTAGGGCATAGAGACTTTGCTCAGGTTGAATATAAAGGGGCTTACCCTCCGCAAGGTAGTCCAACACCGCCGTCGTATCTTGCTTAAATACACCGCGACGGCTTCCGAGCTCGATGGGCGTTACCGTTTCGCCTTGGGTTAATGTTCCTTGACTACCGTTAAAGTCTAATGTTCCTTGGTCTCCACAAATCGTAAACCGGCGATCGCCTGCCATCACTTGGGAGCCCTTACCATAGGTGAGGTGAGCAATAACATCACTTTGAAATTTAAACTGTGCAGAACAAAGACAACCCTGATAATAGCCCGCCTGTGCCGCAGGCAAAAAATCCGCTGCCCCTCGAACCGTTTGCACCTCCCCAAATAAATCAATCAGCCGATTCACCCGCGACAGCGCCGCCACCAACGGAAAACCATAATCTTCATAGTGAAATGTCCAATGGGGCAGAGGATGCCGCTTCGGAGCAAGAGTGATATATCGCGCGTAAAACACTTGACCCAACTTCGGCAAATAACTACGAATTGTTTGGTGCAAAGATCCCAAAATTTCAATGTGCTCAACGTGCAATAGCTTTTGTTTGGTCTTCGCTAGGTCAATTAAAGCTGCGGCTTCGACTGGATCAAGAGCTAATGGATACTCCACCACCACATGCTTATCCGCTTCTAGGGCCGCCTTGGCGATCGCCCCATGCTCACGATTAATATTACAAATCACCACCACATCAAGATCCGAGCGCTGCACTAACTCCTGCCAAGTGGCGATCGGCTCTAATTGGTACTTCGCCGCAAAATTCTCACGAGAAGACCGACGATACCCAGTCACCACCCTCAGAGACCCGCGCGAATCCTGCCTAAAAGCATCCGCCCGACATTTTGCAGCATAGCCTGTCCCGACAATACCCACCTGAAATTGCGACATGTCTTTCCCCAACCTTGACAAAGATCAGTCCCCATTTTCCCCCAAAAACACAACCTTACTTGATGGCATATGACCCAACATCCAAACACAAGACACCCATAGAAAATCACCGATGCAACCCATCAACAAAAACCATTAATTAAACTTTCCGCCCAATCGAGCCATAAATTTTTATAATATTTTGACGGCTCATCTATCTCAATGATTAAGCCTCAAAGACTGTTCCCTTTGCCCACAGTCACCCAATCAAGAATAATTTGTAAGCGGATTGCATAGAGCCTAAGCCATACACTTAGACTCATCGAAGTGCTAACGCCATCAACTTTTTCAGTTACATTTCACCTAATTATTTCATGGCAACCTATCAAGTCACCCTTATCACTCCCGAAGGTAAACACCTTCTCGACGTACCAGAAGACACTTACATCCTTGACGAAGCAGAAAATCAAGGTATCGACATTCCCTATTCTTGCCGTGCAGGCGCTTGTTCTAGTTGCACAGGCAAGCTAATTTCTGGCAGTGTCGATCAAGGAGATCAAAATTTTCTTACACCAGATCAAGTTGCCGCTGGCTATGTCCTAACTTGCGTTGCGTACCCCACCGCCAATTGCGAAATTGAAACCCACAAAGAAGACGAACTGTACTAAATCCCACCTCAACTTTTTTTTCAGAGAAAGGATAGTGCCGTCGAGGATGTTTTCTGTAGACTTATCCTTAAACAGTAATTCAAGGAAACATAATTTTAGTTAATGTAATTCTTGAGGGCTATTTGTTTTAGGTTTATCAAAAAAAAGAGTACATAACCTTGAGACTATGGGCTTCCTAGGGAAAGCTCATTTTTTATGGTGTTTCTTCCATTCTTGAAAAATACATAATTTTTTCTTATGTTAATTGCGAGGAATAACTTCATTCTTAATGCAATAGGGAAGTCGTTTTCTTTTCCCCTATCATCTAAAAATAACTTAACAATTTCGTAAAACATTCTTGGATGCATCTATGTGTTCTTGGAATGGAGCGAAAAAGATTTAGTAAACACTTCTGTTCACTTGAGGAGATCTCCATGGCTACATATAAGGTTACTCTCGTTACTCCTGACGGCGAAATTTCGTACGATGCTCCTGATGACGAGTACATTCTAGATTCTGCTGACGCTGCAGGTCATGACCTTCCTGCTTCTTGCCGTGCTGGTGCTTGTTCTACTTGTGCAGGCAAAATTGTTTCTGGCACAGTGGATCAATCTGACCAGTCTTTCCTTGATGATGACCAGATCGAAGAGGGCTTCGTTCTAACTTGCGTTGCTTATCCTAAGTCTGATGTCAAAATCACGACTCACCAAGAGGAAGAGCTTTACTAAATTGTTGCTGGCTCAAACCAACATTTTTTAGTTAAAGAGAAATCTTTTGTGGAGATACTTTATTTATTAAGGTGTCTCTATTTTTTTGTGGAATTTTTTGGGTTAAACAACGTCAGTGATGGATAAGAATGTAGCTAAAATTCTTTAGAGAAAAGGAGACATGGGGAAGCAATGAAAATTTGCATTTTTTGAAAGCTAGGGTTGTTTGGATAGAAACGTCTCTTTATCTCTCGCTCTCTTAGTCACCGCGTCGTACTTCCGAGCATTCTTAAGCAAAACTCACGTTAAATATTTGTCGCGTGGGAGGCGAGATGATCTGCGATGCGGGTGGTTTCGGGTAAGCGATATTTTGGGGTGCAGGCTAAAACGTAGGCGATCGCCGTTTTAAGACTAATGCGGTGTCCACAAGAAATGTAGAGGGGACGGACATTTTTTCGAGTGCGTAAAACTGCACCGATACGTTCGTCTTTATCGATGAGATCAACCCATTCACCTTTTTCTGGCGAGAGTTCATCGTGTTTGCCGATATAGCGGGATTTGGCGACACCAATGGTGGGGCAATCAAGTAAAACACCGAGGTGACAAGCTAGACCAAAACGGCGGGGATGAGCATAACCTTGACCGTCACAGAGAATTAGGTCGGGAAAATTTTTGATTTCACCGAGGGCATCGACAATGGCGGGTAATTCTCGAAAGGATAAAAATCCAGGTACGTAGGGAAAAGTTGTCGGACGACGAATGACTTTTGTTTCCACGACTTCTAGTTCGGGAAAAGATAAAACTGCAACCGCGACACGAATAGTCTCAAATTTATTTTCAAAGCCTGCATCAACCCCTGCAACCAGATTGATTTCTGCGGGTAATTGATCTTGGCAAATTACGTACTGACTGAGTTTTTCTTGAACGACTTTTGCCTCGGTAGTAGATAAATCCCAAGGATGTTGGTGATGGAGTTGCAGCATATAGTTTCTTCAATTAGGGATTCAAGATATTCTTCTTGAGAAGGTTAATTGTTTGGTTATCCGTAGTTTGCGTAACCTACTGAAACCCCTTCCGCCTTCGGCACCTTCCCCAAGGAAGGACAATAAAATACTCTAAAAATCATTTGAAATTACGATATCTATCTAAGTCGAGAAATAGGCGAGCGTTACGCCGGAACCGCCTTCTTTTTGTTCGGCAATATTGTATTTTTTGATCTGGGGATGGTGCTTGAGAAAGTCATGGACTCCTTCGCGTAGCTTGCCTGTGCCTTTACCATGGATAATCCAAAGAACCTGTGAGCCTTGGGCTGTGGCTCTGGCGATCGCCCCCTCTAAAGAGCTTTCGGCTTGGTGAATACGCTGCCCACGAATATCAATCGTATTTGATGAGGTACGGACGGTGACGACTTCTTGGGATTGTTTGGCTGGCTGCTTCTTTTGAAATTTTTGTTTAGCTTTGGGCTTGGGTTCTGCCTCAACTTTTTGCCCTTGCAGCGATTCGATTTCTGTCCATTCCAACGACATTTTCATAATGCCGAAACGCGCCACTAGGGTTTTATTCTCTTCGTTGAGTTCAATCACTTCGGCTGTTTGACCGAGTTTAGAAATACGAATTTTTTCGCCTAGTTTTGGTTGGTAAGTTGCTTTTTTCTTCTTCGGTTTGGCGAGTTTTTCTTCGGCAATATTACCCAGAGCATCGGTTGCCTGTTGAGCTTTTTGGGCGGTTTGTTTGCCTTTTTGGAGGGTGCGAATCACCTGCGCGATTTCTGATTTTGCTTCGGCGATCGCCTGTTGTACTTCTTGATCTTGGGCTTGTTTGAGTTCTGCTTCACGTCGTTGGAGATCGGCTGCCTTTGATGAAACTTCGGTGTAAAAACGCTCGGTTTGTTTGAGGAGAGCTTCTGCTTCTTGGGATTTTTGTTCCTGTTCGCGCCGTTGGGCTTCGAGGGCGGCAATCACTTCATTCACATCAGTATTAGAATTGCCGAGTAAACTTTGAGCCGATGCCACCACACTTTCATCCAGTCCTAACCGTTTGGCGATCGCCAATGCATTAGACCGACCGGGAATACCCCAGAGCAATTTATAGGTGGGACGGAGAGAATATTCGTCAAACTCAACCGAGGCATTTTCAAAGCGGGAATCTTCATACTTTAAAGCTTTCAGTTCGCCATAGTGGGTTGTGGCAACGGTTAAAGCCGCATGGTCTGCAAGGTACTTGAGAAGGGCGATCGCCAAGGCACTGCCTTCGGTGGGATCGGTTCCTGCACCCACTTCATCGAGCAAGACTAAATTATTTTCATTCTCGTTTTGTAGCGCATCAATAATGCGACCGACACGGCGGATATGTCCCGAAAAGGTCGAAAGGCTCTGTTGCAAAGATTGCTCATCGCCAATATCGGCGAGGACATGGTTAAACCAAGGCACTTCGACGGGAGCTTCAGCGGGAATAAACAAACCCACTTTTGCCATTAACGTTGCCATGCCCAGAGTTTTTAAAGTGACGGTTTTGCCGCCAGTGTTTGGGCCAGTGATTGCGACCACTTTAATATCAGGGCGAATTTGCACATTAATTGGTACAACGTCATCGCCTTCTTCATTTTTTTGCTGCCACACCAACAATGGATGGTGCAATTTGCGCAACAGAGTCGGCTGGTCGGGCTGGATAAATTTTGGTGGATTCGCTTCTAACCAATGGCTATAGCGGGAACGGGCTGTCGCTAGATCTAAGGTGGTGGCGATCGCCAATAATTTTTCTAAATCCTCAACAACTTCTCCCACTTTTTCGGTCAGTTGCCGCAGAACAATTTCGATTTCGCGCTGCTCTTGTTTTGTCGCTTGGCGCAGACGATTGCCGAGGTCAATAATCGCTTTCGGCTCCACATAAAAGGTCGAGCCAGTACTAGAAATATCGTGAACAATGCCGGGAATTTGTTCTTTTTGTCCCGCTTTCACGGGCAGCACAAAGCGATCGCCCCGCTGCGTAATCACCGCTTCCTGAAGGGAGCCACCACAGCGCTGCATAATGCGATTGAGAGTTTGGTAAATACCGTCCCG
This sequence comes from [Limnothrix rosea] IAM M-220, assembly GCF_001904615.1. Classification (NCBI taxonomy): domain Bacteria; kingdom Bacillati; phylum Cyanobacteriota; class Cyanophyceae; order Chroococcales; family Geminocystaceae; genus Picosynechococcus; species [Limnothrix rosea] IAM M-220. The sequence continues at coordinate 24,131 of NZ_MRBY01000030.1, read as the reverse complement.
TGCCCCTTTAATTTTCTCGCGAATGCCTGCCAATTTTGGGCTAGCTCGGTCGGTCACATCACCGCGATCATCAATGCAATGGTGAATTTCTTTTTCCAGTTCTGGATAGGTGCGTAGCTGTTCAACCAATCGCAACAGTTGTGGTAATTCCAACTCAGAATTTTCCACTAACCGCCGTAGCTTCCGCATTCCCGCTAAGGTAGTGGCGATCGCCAGTAAATCTTGCCCAGAAATCACGCCGCCAATAGTCGCCCGTTCCAGTGACTCATTAATATTGCCGATGCCATCAAAGGAAATGCCGTTCTCTGTATCCGCATCTAACCGGCTAATCTCCACCGTCTGCGCCAATAAAATTTCGCTCTCCGCCTGACTCTCCGGAAACACCAAATTCCGCGCGGCGATCGCCCCAAGTTTTGTAGCGGCAAAGGTCGAGAGATGTTGGCAAAGTCGTTGCCATTCAAGGAGATTGAGCGTTTCGGTTTGGATCTGAGTCAACTGCAACCATTGGAAAAACTGCAAGGGTTACATTATAGACATTTCACGGGATCAAGCTGGTTCAGCCATCGCTTGAGTCTTCAAACAAATTAGTTAAATTCTGATATCCACTCACGACTCTTAAAACATCAATGCCTTCGGAGGTTGGCAGATAAAGAATCAAATAATTACTGAGAGGTAGACTACGAATATTTGGCAGAATTTCGTCTCGCTGACGCCCTAAGTGAGGAAACTTAGCGATGTTGTTTAATTTTCGGTTGAGTTTATCTAAGAAATTTTCTGCTTGAGTAAGGTTAATATTACGAGCCAAGTAATCTGCTATTTCTTCAATATCCTGAAGAGCAGGTTTTGTCAGACGGAAGCGTTGGCTCATGATTCTGGACTATGTTTAATCCGTAGACGATCACGAATTGAAGTTAGACCTTCCTCTCCGTCAACTACTTCACCTTTTTGGAGCGCATCCCAACCGATGAGAGCTTCTTGCTGCAGATCAAGTAAACGTCCTTGATAAATGTCTTCTTGCTTTTGTAATAGTTCTAGAGCCGCAAAAATCAAAGCCGGAGTGTCAGCATATTTACCATTTTTGACCTGACGCTGCATAAAAGCCTGAATTTCTGGTGGAAAGGTAATTTCCATGTCGTTACCGAAGAGAATTTATTTGATTATAGAAAATATTTGAAAGCCATTATTGAGGCGATCGCCGCATGTTATTACTGAGCTATTAAAAAGCAGCTAAGATCCTGTTGTATCGCGACCGGAGCTAAACGATGTTGTACGAGCAAGATATTGTTGCATGGTCAGAGCAGCAGGCTAGTTATTTGAGAAGGCAAGAGTGGACAAAGCTAGATCTCGAAAATTTGGTTGAGGAAATTGAGGCTTTGGGGCGGAGTGAACAACGGGCTTTAGGCAGTTACTTGCAAGTTTTGATGATGCACCTACTCAAGTGCAAATATCAACCAGAAAAAAGAACAAAAAGTTGGGACATTACCATTTCAAATTGCCGTGACAAAATTCAAGATGCCCTTGAAGATATGCCAAGTCTCAAAAGATTTTTGGAAGATCCTGAGTGGGTGGAAAAGTATTATCGTCGTGCTCGTCGTGATGCTGCAAAAGAAACAGGAAAATTGATCAACACCTTTCCTCAAGAAATGCCATTTTCTCTTACCGAAGTTCTAAAAGAGGCTGCATAAAAGAAGGCGATCGCCTTATGAGTCTGCCGGATTTGGAGCCACTAAAAAATTGACCGCGCAGTAAAAGTAACCTTTATTGTGGGTAAAGTAGGAAGGAGTTCGTCTCCGCGAAAAATTTGCGGTTCTTGTTGAGGACGAAATACAAGAATTGAACGATCGCCGGGATCTATTAACCAGCCTAGCTGTGTACCGTGACGCAAACAATAGAGCAGATTATCTACTACCCGACTCATATTCTGAGATGGCGATAAAATCTCAATTGCCCAATCCGGAGCAAGTAAAAAATTCTCTTCTGGTTCCCCAAACTCATCAAACTGAATTTTCTCAAAAGCAATAACTGAAATGTCAGGAACAACCGAGCGATCGCCAAACGTACAACGCAATTCCGGTAACGCAAGATAATCAGGTTCCGCCGCCACTAGAGCTGCCAATAAACGTTTTTGCGAAATAGAGTGACGAAACTTGGGTATTGGCTTTTGTACCGCACCATTATTGAGATATTCCCACGCCGGAGACTCCTCAATATAATCAGCCGCTAAAAATTCTTTGAGAGATAACTTAATCGGTGTTGCGACCATAATTTTCTCGCCATTTAGTTAGTCTAATTTTAGCTGTTAAACATTTGAGAGAAATCTTCCAAAGCTTGACTGACTCCCTTCGATAAACTTTGTTGAATAAAATTCGATATCCAGTCTGTCACAGGAAACTCAGAGAAAATATTACTGTGGTTACTTGGAGAATATTTGCCATTTTCCAAGAGATAAATTCTCAGCTGATGCTTCTCGTAAATCCAAAGTTCCGGCACACCCAATTGTTCATAGGCAGAAACAGTTGTCTTTGAAGTGAGATCAGTTTCTAAAGCTAAATCTGGCGGCGGATCAATGTCTAGGTCAATTCTACTTTTGCCAATAACCGCTTCATAATTATCGATATAAAAACAATCATCCGGCTCTACACCCGCAGCCATCCTAGATTTTCTGAGCGTCGTTGACCCGAAAGGCTCCCATGCTTTCCCCTGTTCCTTAAGCATAATTTTCACTAAATCTGCTAAAAGAACTTTTGTCCGTGCGTGTTCTGGGAAAGGAGCGACAATCTCTAAAATTCCGTCAGCAAAAGCAATGCGGGTTGAGCGAGAGTCACCTAATTGTTCAAGGATCAGCTCAAAGCGCGACCAAGATACTGGATTGAGACTAATTCTTTGTCCAGCTTCCAACTCCAATGGGATTGTGGCAACGGTCATGGCTATTTCCCTAGCGTCTCTTGTCTATGTTAATTCATGGCATAAAATCACTCAGAAGATTCATAGCCTAGCCGTTTCTCGCCACGGCGATCGCCCTGTTATCTTTAGGAAATTAAATAGTTCCAATGAAAAGAGCTGCATTAAAATCAGTCATGAAGTCGCTTTTCGAATCACTTCAACCGAATTCCCCCCAGAACCTTTATGACTTTACCGTTTAACGCTGCGCCGACCGAGGCAAGGATTGAAAAATTTTGGCAACTTGGGGCAAGCTTTGGCATGGAGCGGAATGCCTACCATAACTACCTCAATGAGCTGGTCAGCGATCGCTATGCCCTGATTAATGGCCTACAACTGCTACGGGATGAACTGCAATTTGCGGCTTCAAGTATGACTGATATGAAGGCTTGTGGTGCGGATTTGAGCCTACCGAGTGTTGTCACCACTTTGGCCTATACCAACTGCGGCGATCGCATTCACCAAGGAGAAGCCACGAAACGTTATCGAGATGTCGTTGCCTCCAGATTTGCGACCCTCTCGGAGATTGGCGAATTAAAACTAGAAGCTTTTTTCCCAGCGGGCGGCGGCACCGATGACGGTGAAACCTTAGCCCATGTGACCGTTGCCCATGAACTCGATGAAAACTTAAAACGGCGCGTTTATGAAGGTAATGCCGAATCCATTTCCCTTGTGGGGATTGATCTAAAAACCCATGTGGGGCGTTTGCGGCAAGATGAAAAACAGGTCTATGGCAAAACCCGTGAATCCCCCTGGCGAGAACCCCGTAACGCCTGTGGTGCCATTGTGGGGGCATTACGCCAATATTCTCCTCACAATCCCATTCACCGCCGGGTTCGCAACGATCTTGGTGAGGAAAATTTTCACTTTCTCGCTAATAATGCCATCCTCACTGATACAAAAAAAGTGGATATCACGATGGCTGTGGCTGCCCATATTGTGGCGATTCGAGGGATCCGGAATACGGCTATGGCGATCGCCCAAGAATTAGACGAACGGGGCGTAGCTCACCTGACTGCCAGTACAACGGTTAATCGTCCGTCGCGGGATGATCTAGTCATTTACCTTGCCCGTGCCACTGTGTTTAACGGCAAAATTAAAATTCAAAGTTTAGGGACAGATGCACGTTTGTATGGTGGCAAATTAGTGGAATACGCTGGAGAAAAGCGTTTACAGCTGCGTTATGCTGACTGGGATTTAGATAATATTTCGGTCGAGGAAATTCCCTACCAAGTGCGATTATCTGGTCTTTAAAGGTATTTAAAAAAATACGAGAAAGTCCATGGTGATGGTGAGGGCGATCGCCGTCAAAGCTGTAGTTAGCGATTCTTTTCCTGAAGAAGAAGGAAAGGAATAGAAACCCTTAATGTCTTAAGAAGGAACTCGATTCGGTAAAATTCTCGTCACTTTGCCTAACGAGTCGCTAGACTAAAAATCCCAGTCGTTTTTTGTGAAGAGTTGAATTGTGCCTAGACATCATTGGTTAATTGCCCTTGGGGCTTGTGCGAGTGTTTTAATGACCGAGACTCCTGTGAGATCACAGGCGACGTTACCACTGACGCAAGATCTTAACCAAGAACAACTAGAAGAACAGGGTCTCAGGCTCATTGAAGATGCCATTCAGCTGTCTCGCTTTCAACAGTTCGAGTGGGCAATTCCCCGGGCAAAACTCGCCACCCAGCTGGTGCCCAATCGCTTTGAAGCTTGGTATATCCTCGGAACGTTATTGGTGCAAGAAGGGGAGTTTGCAGAAGGGATTCGCATTCTCAAACGGGCAGAAAGTATAGAGTCTAGTGAAAGCGGCATTTACAGTATTCTTGGTGCGGCCTATTTCCAAAGTGGTCAATATGAGCTTGCAGTTCCGGAACTAGAAACGGCTTTAGCCCTTGGTGATGAATCGATCGAAGTACTTTTTGACCTCGGTAATGCACAACTAAAACTGAAAGATTACGCGGCGGCGATCGCCACCTATGAGCGTTCCCTGGACCTACAAGATGATTTTTGGCCAGCACTCAATAATATTGGCTTAATCTATTACGAGCAAGGAAAAATCGATGCCGCCATAGACAAATGGCAACAGGCCATTGAAATCGACCCATCCATGGCAGAGCCGCAACTAGCCGTGGCGGTGGCCACCTACATGCAGGGCAATCAAGAAGAAGGTTTAACGCTAGCCCGCGAAGCTTTAGAATTAGACGGGCGCTACGGTGAAATCGAATTTCTAGACGAAAATCTCTGGGGTGAAAATCTGCTCCAAGCAACGGAAATAGTTTTTGCGACACCGTCACTCAAAGCCGTCTTTGAAGAGTTGACCGAAAGAGCCTTCCAACCCGAAGAAATGGAGCCCTAGGGACAATGGTGCGATACCATAAGCATCGTTTCTGACGCAGGAAAAATCACCGTGGCACAGGTTGCGCTCAATCATATCCAGAAATCTTTTGCGGATCGCTCCACTCGTAAAATCACTCAGGTTTTGCGCGGGATTAATCTTAATATTCAAGATGGTGAATTTGTGGTGCTTGTGGGAGCCTCTGGTTGTGGCAAAAGCACTTTGCTACGGTTAATTGCGGGTTTAGAAACGATAACGGCTGGTGACATTCGTATCGGCGATCGCCCAGTCAATGATTTACCGTCTAAGGCGCGGGATATTGCCATGGTGTTTCAAAATTACGCCCTGTATCCCCACCTCAATGTCTATGACAATATTGCCTTTGGGTTACGACGGATGCCGACGGCAGAGACGAATACCAACGTTTGGCAAAATGTTTGGCGGGGCGTAACGGGTATTTTCCCAAAACCCTTACGTTACCAGCCTCCCCAAGAAAAAGTAATTCGCGAGAAAGTTATACAGGTTGCCCGTCTTCTACAAATCGATCATTTACTTAGCCGCTTGCCGAAACAACTATCAGGCGGTCAAAAACAACGGGTTGCCCTCGGTCGGGCGATCGCGCGGAATCCCCAAGTTTTTTTGATGGATGAGCCATTATCAAACCTCGATGCCGCATTGCGCAGCGAAACTCGCACCCAGATCGTCCAGCTACAAGAACAACTGGGCATTACAACCATCTATGTCACCCACGACCAAACCGAAGCCATGACCATGGGCGATCGCATTGCCGTGATGGAGAAGGGCACGATTCTCCAAGTTGCGCCGCCTCTAGAGGTTTACAACCGTCCCGTGAATCGGTTTGTGGCGGAGTTTATCGGCTCGCCACCCATGAACTTTTTAGAAGTTTCAGTATTACCGAATGGTGTCATTGAACATCCCCAATTTCGCTGCACTGTGTCTGAATTTTGGCGGGAACCTCTACAAGCCTATGAAGGGCGATCGCTACTCCTCGGCATTCGTCCAGAACATTTACGGGTCAGTCCCGCCGCCACCAAAAATATTGAAGTGATTGTGGATGTGGTCGAAGCACTAGGGAACGATACATTTTTGACCACCCACCTCAAAGAAATCTCCACAACCACTTTTCGCATCCGCACCGAGCCTCAGGACATTTACCAGCCCCAACAATCACTGTGGCTATCTTTGGATTTAGACAATCTGCATTTCTTCGATCCAGACACAGAGCTATCCCTTTTGGCGATGTAGTTTTTAGCTTACTTTTTCAATTATTCGACTTTTAACCTTCAAAAATAATGTCTCTTTTCGAGCAAATCCAACAAACGACGACTCGCGCCAAAGAACTGGGTGCATTGCTTTCCCTAACCACTGCCCAAGAAATTGTTGTCGATCAAGATATTCCGTTTGTCGTCAGAATCCTTGCAAAACTCGAAAAAAAAGAAACCTATCAAAAAAAGCAAGTCAAAAAAAAAGTAAATCCCTTTTTGCCCTACGAAAAGGATTTATTCGTGGCGGATCTATCGGCGCACCATGTCTGCCTACTCAATAAATTTAATGTGGTTGACCATCATATTTTGATTATTACCCGTGATTTTCAATCCCAAGAACATTGGATCACGCAGCCAGACTTTGAAGCCCTCGCAACCTGTATGGGGGAACTCGATGGCTTAGCTTTTTATAATGCGGGAAAAGCAGCGGGAGCAAGTCAACCCCACAAACATCTACAGCTCATTCCGTTTTCAGGTGCGCTGAATCAATTTTCTGTGCCCATCGAAACGGCGATCGCCGCCCTTGATTTTCCAGAATCCCAACCCACAAGCCTCAATATTTTTCCCTTCCATCATGGCATCGCCCCAATCCCGACAAATTACGACGGACAAACATTATTTGAAATATACAAAAGCCTGCTGGAATATCTAAATTTTATCGATCAGCCCCTAGCCCCCGGCCAACAAACCCAACCCTATAACCTATTGGCCACCCGGCGCTGGATGATGCTCATTCACCGTACCCAAGATTGTTACCAACAGATCTCCATAAACTCCCTCGGATTTGCCGGAGCCTTACTCGTGCGCGATCGCCATCAACTCGAATTCCTGAAAAAAATCACCCCAATTCAACTACTCGCCCAAGTTACCCAGCCTCAATAAAGCACGAATTTTAGCAAGCGATCTTCCTTTCTGAAAATGAATAGCGGTAAACTATCAATCATTGAGAATTGTTAACTAGCTCGGACATTAACCTAAAAATGACTGCCACCGCTGAAATTTCCTCTCCAGAATACGATGTGATTGTGATTGGCTCCGGCATTGGAGGATTAGTGACAGCGACACAACTCGCAGCCAAAGGCATCAAGGTTCTTGTCCTCGAAAAATATCTAATTCCCGGAGGCAGCGCCGGCTATTTCGAGCGGGAAGGCTATCGCTTTGATGTCGGTGCCTCCATGATTTTTGGATTTGGCGAACAGGGCACAACTAACCTTTTAACCCGTGCCCTCGACGCAGTAGACATGAAAATCAAGACCATTCCCGACCCTGTGCAAATTAATTACCATTTGCCCAACGATCTCAACATCCGTGTCCACCGTGACTACGGAGCATTTCTCCAAGAATTAATCACCCGTTTCCCCCACGAAGAACAAGGCATCCGCAAATTTTATGGCGAATGTTGGAATGTATTTAATTGCCTGAACAGCATGGAACTCCTCTCCCTTGAGGAAATTAAATACTTACTGCGAGTCTTTACCCAAGAGCCTTTATCCTGCCTTGGTCTCCTCAAATATTTACCCCAAAATGCTGGCGATGTCGCCCGTCGCCATATCAAAGACGAAGAGCTATTAAAGTTTATCGACATGGAATGCTATTGCTGGTCAGTCGTTCCCGCAGAACTCACACCAATGATCAATGCCGGTATGGTCTTCAGCGATCGCCACTACGGCGGCATTAATTACCCAGAAGGCGGGGTCGGTCAAATTGCCCTAAAACTCGTTGAAGGATTAGAAAATCACGGCGGTAAAATCGAATACTCCACCAATGTTTACAAAATCCTGATGGAAGACAATAAAGTCGTAGGCGTTGAAACCGTTAATGGCAAAACATTCCGAGCAAAAAAAATCATTTCCAATGCCACCCGCTGGGACACCTTTGAAAAACTACTGCCCAGTGACAACAAACCAAAATTCGAGAAAAAATGGGAGCAAAACTACAAAAAATCCCCCAGCTTTATTAGTCTCCACCTCGGTGTCAAAGCGGATTTACTCCCCAAAGATACCGATTGTCACCACATCCTCCTAGAGGACTGGCAAAACCTAGAAGACGAGCAAGGCACAATTTTTGTCTCCATTCCCACCCTCCTTGACCCCAGCCTTGCCCCGAAAGATCACCACATTATCCATACCTTTACCCCTAGTTTTATTGACGAGTGGAAAGGCTTATCACCCCAAGAATACAAAGCAAAAAAAGACGAAGCCGCCAGTAAATTAATCTATCGTTTAGAAGCTATTTTTCCCGGTATTACCGAAAAACTTGACTATCAAGAAATCGGTACGCCCCGCACTCACCGTAAATTTCTTGGACGTGTTGACGGTTCCTATGGCCCGATCCCCCAGAAAAAACTATTGGGTCTGCTCGGCATGTTTAACCTCAATAATCTATGGCCAAAGATCAACAAAACAGAAATAGATGGCCTGTATTGCGTTGGTGACAGTACCTTCCCCGGCCAAGGCCTCAATGCCGTCGCTTTCTCTGGCTTTGCCTGCGCCCACAAAGTCGCTACTGAGCTAGATCATTAATTCTCGACCATTAAATTACAGCTCTACAGTCAAAGCGAGTAAGCTTAAAACCAGAAAGTCGGGGATTTATACAATTGTGGCGAAGTAAACGAAGCCTTTTGACAAACCCCGACCCTTAACACCCAAGGCATTTGTAGTCATCTTGCCGGCCTTGATGATCGGATTACCCTTGAATTAATGACACTCAATTAATGACACATGGCGCAAGTTGTTATCTTATTTAGATAAGCGGGATATGCTGGCATCCTGATAGTAATGTTGAAGAATACTTTGGTAGTTCATACCTTTTTGAGCTAAACCATTTGCTCCCCATTGGCTTAGGCCAACGCCGTGTCCAAAACCTTTGCCGTAAATGTAAACGTTACCGCCTTGAATTGTTGCGCTGATCAGTGTGCTACGAAGGTCTAGTAGTTTACGGAGTTGGTCACCGCTAATGTTTTTTGAGCCGCGATCGCCGACAATTTTGACAGAGACCGTCCGGCCTTGAGGGGTTTTACGCTGGGGAATAATTTGTCGAACTGTACCAACACCACCAACAAGCTGACCTAAACGGCTAGCGGAAATATTTTTACCCCATTGATAAACAGGAGCAGATTGGTCGTAGTCCACAACACCACGTAAATAAGGTAGAGGACGACTCCAAACATCTTCAACATTTTCTGTATGGCCACCAGAAGAGGCATGGAAAACTGCCAAAATCACGTCGCCATTGTAGGTCATGACCTGATTTGTTGTTGCTTTTACGGCTTCATGGGTTGTGCTGTACTCCGTATTTAGACCCTTATAAACTTGTGTCGCCGTGGTTGTGTCGAGATCATACAGATTACGAGCATTTTCCGTACGTTTTTTCAGGGCATAGGTGCGAGCTGCAACGGCTTGGGCTTTTAAGGCTTCCTGTGGCCAACTGGGAATAGCTTCTGCGCCGACTACGCTATATAAATATTCTTCTAGATCAACGTGGTTAATGGCTAAAACACCGCCGTCTTTGATGCTGATTTGTGATTTACCGCGATACCAGCGATCGCCGATCCAGACGTAGCCACCATTTTTCGGTTCAATCCACAGTTCACCAGCTTGCCAACGCTCAAAAGCAAGTTGATTTCCTTGCTTACCAACATTGAAAGCACTCATCGCAGAAATTTCACCAAGAACTTGGCCACGCCCATCTTTAACTAAAGCGTTCGTTGAGCTACCGACTTGCACTCTTGAAGCAGCTTTCGTCACAGCAATACGCATATCCACCGCCGCTTGAGCCGGAGCTAGCATTGCCAGCCATAATAAACCCGATACCAACCAAGGATATCCGCCCAACCTTTGCAAGGGTCTAAACATAAACACAATAGAAATCAACAGGGAATGTAGCAATCAAGTTTTATGCACCTAATGTGTACTTTTGAGATTCAATTCTCTCTCTATTTGTTCCACAATTTTTTTATGTATCGGACAAACTTAGCATGAAATTTGAGGGGTCTTTATGGATTAAGGCAACATTTCCGGCGTAAACCCCACTTTTTTTGCTGGCATTTCAATCCAAAAAATCAATTTTGCAAAGCTTACAACGCTGATGATGACCCAATTTCACCCATGTTTTTTTGATTTCGAATTATCTTGGCCTGTTGCAAAAGCTTTCCTAGAAATATCTACGCATCATAATTTCAAATATTTTGAATGGATTTTAAAAATAATTTATCCCTCTAACAGGCAAGGGATTCCCATAGACTCTATCCTGCGCCGAGAAGCCATCTTTAACCCTTCCTATCTGTTGTGATTCAGGGATTTTAGAACAGCCTTGCTTCCGGAAGGGGCATATGTAATTGCCATTTTAGATAGCTATCCGTTGGGGCGATCGCCTCAATGGATAGCTAAAAAATCAAGCAACGACTCAAACTCTCAAACTACTGAGATGTTTCAGTACGTGCCAGCAACACTGGGCAAGGCGAATTTACCCGCACATAGTCCGACAGAGAAGTCCCGAGTAGACGATCCAAGTCCGGCAACGTTTTGGCAATCGAAGGACGGCGATCGGGAGAACCAAGCACGAGAAGATCCACATCCTGTTCTCCAGCAACAGTACAAATTGTGGCCCCAGGGCGGCCACCAACAACAAGGGTGCGATACTTTGCACCCATTTGCTTCGCGAGCTTAATCGCCGGTTCAAGGGTGGGGTTAGCATCCATATCTGCTTGGGAAAGCGCTAAATTAGGAGGCAAATCCGGGTTCACCCGCAACAAAACAACTTCACAGCCCGGATAATCTCGCACCATTTGTAGAGCAAGGTTTAGACCATACATCGCTGCATCAGACTTATCGATCGCCACCATCACTTTTTTTAGAGTGCGGACATAAATATCATCCTTCACGAGAAGCATCGGACGATTTGTAAGCTGGAAAACATACTGACTAACAGAGTTCGACAAAATTGATTGGAGGCGCTTGAGACCGCGTGACCCCATCAAAATTAAGTCTGCGTCAATTTCTTCAGCCACAGCACGCACAACATCCTTTGGATCACCTTGCCTCAAAATGGTGTTGACATTTTCAGGGTTGAGCTTGAGATCTTGGATAGCTTGGGCCAGTAGTTTGCCCCCTTCTTCATAGCCGCTCTGTTCAGAGTCTGGCGTGAGACTTTTCTTGACAACGTGCAAAATGTTGACACTAGTGTCACGAAACGCTGGCAACTTGAGGAGGTTTTTGAGCATGTCTTGGACTTGCCCCGTACCAGAATCTGCAAAAAGAATTTTTCTAATCATGGAACGATGTTTATATTTCTTAATGGCTTTTATATGCTTTAGATCCAGCATACTCCGTTCTGTCGGTTGGAAATTTTAAAGGATATTACATAATAGAAACGGTCTTTTTAAGGGATTTTATTTGCGATGGATTTAATGCGGTCGCTACCGATTGGGTTGTATTTGGAGCAGCCTCGCACTTGGCTTCATCGTCTCGACCCCCGTACCAAGTTGGTTTGGTTGATGACATTTCTCATTGCCCCAATTTTGGCGAACAACCCTTGGCGTTTAGGACTGGTTGGATTATTGATCTTCATTACGCTCACGGCACGGATTCCACTGCGAGTCTGGAAACAGCAAATGGGATTACTCTTACTTTTTTGCGTCGTTCTTTTTGTAATGACGTTGGTTGCGCCGGATGGATTAGTGTTAGATCATCAGCCTCGTTTGCCTGCTGAAGATGTGGCGATCGCCCAGCCCTACGAATATGTCATGTGGCAATTCAACTTTATTAAAGTCACCCGTCTCAAATTAGATCTAGGGATTCGTCTCAGTAGCCAAATTTTCACCTTACTCTACAGCACAAATCTATATCTACTCACTACCGCTTCAGAAGAGATTACAGCAGGCTTAGAATATATTTTTGCGCCGCTGAAACGATTTAAATTACCCGTTACCGAGACGCTTTTAACCCTGACCCTTTCACTGCGATTCATTCCTTTAGTTTTAGAAGAAATCCAAAACCTGATTCGCTCTGTGCGAACCCGTGCAATTAACTGGAAAAAACTAGGTTTAAAACAAGGCTTTCAATTATGGTTAATGGTTTCCGAAAAACTTCTCGAAAATTTGCTCATGCGTGCCGAACAAATCTCGACAGCAATGGACATTCGTGGCTTCACAACGCCTAGTCGACATCAAGTGCAATGGCATCAACTGCGTCTTCACATATGGGATTGGATCTTTTTGTTTTGTCTCGTTCCTTTTTGGTACTGTCGTATTTTGTTCGGGATGCGTTTACTTTAATATTTTCCGCTGAACATTCCGGTTGTGTCCGATGCTAAAAATCAATAGCAAAGTGTTGATATTTTCGGTGAAAAAATAAGGCGATCGCCGTTGATAAGACATATTGATGGAGTGACAAAGATCTTCATTTTATCCATTACACGTACATAAACTTTCCCTATCCAGATCAATAATAAACTAGTCTTTACGAGTTGGGAAACCTAAAACATTAATAAGCATGCATTAGTGATTTTAAAGCATTACTCATACTTATTAAGTAAATCAAGATCTTGAGGGATTAATACATAAAAAATAATTGGCTTTTGATTTCCATAAAGCCTGTATTTTTGGCGATATTTTTTTGAGAAGAATTGATATTTATCTTTCCTTGTACCGTAGAGATGGGCGTAGTGAATTTCACCATGTATTCCCCTGACTATTACATATATAAATTTGCGGTATTTTCACGATCTTGATGCCATTTTTGAGGATTATCAGCGATATATTGGCGAATGCGATGTAATGCAATTTCGTCGCGAATAATGTGGTCATAAAACCGCGATTGCCATCGAAAATCAGAATATCCTAATTGCCAAATTTGTTTAGTACATACAGATTTAAATTGTCCGATAATTGCGCCCAATGATTTGGATTTTAATCCCGTTGCGTTATGGGTATGTTGTTGGGTCGTCTGTACAGAGGGAGATGCAGGTTTGAAAATTTTGGGGGGCGATCGCCGGATATATGGCGATATAGAGGGATGGGGATTAATAAATTTTTTGGAATGGGATGGCGATCGGCTACGGATAAGGGGCGGATGAATAGAGACGTTCCGACGGGTTGGATGAATAGAGACGTTCCGGCGGGTTGGATGAGTAGAGACGTTCCGGCAGGTCGGATGAATAGAGACGTTCCGGCGGGTTGGATGAGTAGAGACGTTCCGCCGGAACGTCTGTACATCAGCAGAGAATCCGTTATTAATGGCGACGATCCCATGAAAATGATTAGGCATCACCACCCATTCATCTGGTATTACATATGGTCGAATTTGTGGGGTTTTGATCCATTCCTGAGCAACAATTTCACCGATCGCCGATAATTGCATTTCGCCATTAACCACCTCCCCGAAAAAATGTTGACGGTCATAGGTGCAAATAGTGATGAAATAAAATCCATTAGATCGATAATCCCAGCCCTTTAAACGTGCTGATGCAATGCGATATGTATTCTTATATAGCATCATCAGCTGCACCACCTTTTAACATAAAATAAAGACCCATCCCCTGCAGAATATCAAATACATTAGTTGGCGATGTGCCAACCTACTTCTGCTCTGCCGATGAGTAAAGATACAAGCACCAATCTGGAGCCAGCGCAATCAATCGCCTAAATGTTTTGTAATAAGTAAAATGGACGTAACTGGATTCGAACCAGTGACCCCATCGATGTCAACGATGTACTCTAACCAACTGAGCTATACGTCCGGGTCGCAAACAAGATTTAAATATAGCAGTGACTAAGATAAATTGGCAAGATATTTAAGCAAATAAAAAATTAAGGATTGCTTTATGATGAATGTTTGATTAGAATGACATCGGTTATTCAGGCTACCAAGTCCCCTACGATCTTTGAGTCAATCCCTAGATATTCCGACCCTTGATACCTTGGCGCAAGAGCTTGCTGCGATTCAGCAAACGGGCTCCAAACGTATTGCTCTTCTCGGTACGCGCCATGTCCCCATCACCCATCAACATCTGATTGAGATGATGAGCTATGCCCTTGCCCTTGGGGGAAATCGGATTATTACATCGGGTGCAACAGGCACCAATTCGGCAGCAATTAAAGGCGTGATGCGGGCGGACTCTAGTCTTTTAACTGTTATTTTGCCCCAGAGCTTGGCTCGTCAACCCCGCGAATCGCGGGTACAGCTGGAAAAGGTTGTTCATCTCGTTGAGCATTCTGAGAATGATAGTTTGAGCCTTGGGGAAGCGAGCGCCCTTTGCAATAGTGAAATTGTTTCCCGCTGCCAACAGCTTATTTGTTTTGCGTTTCACGATAGCGATACGTTGCTGCAAACTTGTAAGGAAGCGGAAGAACAACGGAAACTTGTCACCCTCTTCTATTTTGATTAGGTTAAGCTTTTAACCGAAGAATTTTTGTGAGGTTTTGCTTGTGGGTTTATCGGTTACCACGGTATTGATTTATTCGTTAATTGGGGCAGTGGTTTTAGCTTATGCCCCCTATGTCGTCACGGCGATCGCCCGTGTCAAAATGGCGAAAGAAATGGAAAATAGCATGGAAATGTTTAAGAAACCCCGTGCTTATACAGAGTCTTTACCGGACTATGCGAAACGAGCTAATTGGGCTCACCAAAATGGTTTTGAAGCGTTAATTGTTTACTGTGCTTCTTCCCTCGCTGCAGTGGCTACAGGGGTTGATTCTCCCTTAGCAATCTATGCGGCGATCGCCTTTTGTGTTGCGCGTGCTTTATTTTCAGTGTTTTATATTGCAAATATTGCCCCGCTGCGTTCGATGATGTTTGGTGTCGCGAATCTCTGTAACATCGTTTTATTTTCCCTCAGCGTCGCAGCTGTCCAAAACCTGTAAAATCAAAATCCAACGTAAATCTATTTAACCTCGTTATTCGTCTATGGCTTCTACAAATTCCTTTGATGTTGTGAGTGACTTTGACCGCCAAGAGTTAGTCAATACTATCGATCAGGCCCTGCGTGATGTGAAAACTCGCTACGATCTGAAGGATACAAAAACAACCATTGAGCTAGGCGAAGACACGATCACCATTAACACGGCGAGTGATTTTACGTTGGATGCGGTGCAAACAATTTTGGTGACAAAGGCTGTTAAGCGCAGTCTATCGCCGAAGCTATTCGATTATGGCGATCCGGAATCGGCGAGCGGTGGCAGAATTCGTCAGGTGATTACCCTGCGCCGTGGTATTTCTAAGGATGACGCAAAAAAAATCACCAAAATGGTGAAAACTGATTTTAAAAAGGTACAGGCTTCCATTCAAGGGGATTCGGTACGGGTTTCGAGTAAATCCAAAGATGATTTGCAGGCAGTGATGCAGGCCATCCGCGACCTCGATTTTCCGATGCCCATTCAATTTAATAATTACCGATGAATCAGTTATCAGTTATCAGTTATCAGATATCGGTTTCGAAATTTGATTTTACGGATTACTGGTCACTGTTAATAGGTTAAGCCGGTCACGCTGAGAAAGCTGAGATCGTAGTAGGACAAAATGTAGGCGATCGCCAAGAGTATGCCGCTGGTGAAGTGAAATTTTACGGCGAAGAATTTGGCGTTTTTTACTTTTTCCGGGTCAGCGTGATTGGTACGGACATGGTTGATCAGTTGCAGGGCAAAGGGCGCGCTACCGAAGCTAATGAGCATCCAAGGCGACCAAATGCCGAGGGCGATTAGACCACAAGTAAACAGGAGAACCATAACAAGACTGTAGGTTAAAACTTCTGCACCACGAGCCGTACCAAGGCGCACAATGGGAGATCTTTTGCCCGCTGCGAGATCATCTTCTGCTTGGTGAAAGTGGGAGCAAAATAAAATAATGCTCGTGGTGAGGGCAACCCAAATCGAGGCAAGACAAGCATTGGGCGTAAGGGTTTCAGCTTGGCTATAAAACACGCCTAAACCGGTGATCACATAGGCAATAAAACAGACTAATTCGCCGATGCCTAAATAGCCCAGTCGAAAGGGTGGCCCTTGATAGGTGTAGGCGATCGCCGACGCAAGACCAAGCAAACCTAGCGTTGTCCAATCCTGCTGGAGATAACTAATGAGCGCAACATTGCCTAACCCCAGTGCGAGGAAACCATTGGCTAGCCAAAAAATCAGTTGGCGATCGCCAGTGATATTTACAAAAGAAGACGCTTTATTAATGTCGATACCCGTATCAGAATCAAAGACATCATTACTCAAATTCATCCAAGCAATTAGACAAACCGCAGCAAACAGAAATAGCCCAAAGCGCAACCCATTAAAAACTCCCAGTTCACCATAGGCAGCAGCCGTCGCCACAATAATCGGTGTAATAGCCACCGTATAGATCGGCGGTTTTATTGCCGCTAGCCATAACCTTTGAGCAGGTACTGCTGGGGAAGCTGTTTTATCAGTGAGCATTCTTTCCTACATGAGCCAAATTTCTCAAAGCAGTGTATCTCAACTTCCTCTCCAACAGCACAATATGCTTCACACTCCTGTCATAAAAAATCTGGCATGGCAGCCCATCAACCCCATAAATAAGCAAAACGAAATCCGATAATAAGGAAAGAGAAACCCTCGCCTTGACAACAAAACTTTTGAAAAAAAAACACAGCGAGCAGCTACCCCTAAAGCACGAAAACCCTAGTAGCCATCAAAAAATCGCTGATTTCTGTACAGCGGACTACCGCATATTTCAGGGAAATACCTAAAAATGTAGAGAGAACTGTAGTAAGGACAATTGTTATAATTACGAAAGCTTCATGAATTTTCTGTAAAGATTTTCTGATTTAGGTCATTTTTTTTTAGTAAAGTGACACATGGGCTTTACAAATACTTCAAAAAAACCTCGGATAACTGGATTAATCGGATAACTGGATTAAGACGAAGTTTTAAGTTTAGAAAATTCCCCGCAAGGCTCAAAGGCGATCGCCTCCCCATCGTAGCGACGAGCTCTAGCCCCCAAACCGTTTTTTTCTCCAACAACTTTCTCAAACAGGTAGATGCACACCATGACCAACAACAACCCAGCTCCCATCGGCGAACTTCTCACCTCAGCAGGACTCATTTCTGAAGGTCAACTGCAAACAGCACTCTACGACCAGCAGGTTTACCAAGATATGCGCTTTGGCGACATTTTAGCGACGCGCGGGTGGCTCTCGAAGCAAACAGTTGATTTTTTCTGCAATGTTTTTCAGAACGGTGCACCGATGCACAATAAACGCCCCCTCCTTGGAGAATGCTTAGCAGAAGCGGCACTTATTGACGAAGAACAGATCCAGCAGATTCTCGAAGAGCAGCGGGTCAATCATTTGCGTTTTGGCTCTTTAGCCGTTTTGAAAGGCTATATTTCCCAGCGCACCCTTGACTTTTTTCTCAAACATACTGGGTCTGGCTCGACGAGCAGTGATCATTATTTCCAAGGGAGTTCGCAACTTGATGCAGCGAAAAAGACCCTTGCCCAAAACTATCGCCAAACAACGCCTCAAGAACAAACCTTGACAGCAAAAGACACCCTAGGCAGCAGCACTCAGCCACAATATCAAACGGCACCATCGCAACAGCCAAAGCAGGAAGTTGAAATTAACTGGATTTAGTGAACTAGCTTGAAGCGAGCTTTATTCCTTGAACGGCGATCGCCCATCGAGTATTTTGAGGACTTCGCGGGCAGCCAATTTTTGTTTAAACCAAATAAGGTGATTGGGTAGTTCTTTGAAATTGACACCTGCTTTTTGGAGATTGAGGCGTTCTGATATAGCGACAATCAAGTTTGGGTAGTCGGCACGGCGAATTTTAGAGAATTTTTTCTGGAGATATTCTGGTCGCCAGTAGCCCACAATTTCGAGCAGAAACTCCTGCCCATCGGGATGCACCAAGCGAAAATCTGGAATCATCACACTACCGGGCAACGGAATCAAGTCGACTTCTCGCTCTAGTCGCCACTCGGTTTGGAGTTTTTGCCAGCTTTTCACAAAGGACGCTTCGAGCATACTATCGTAGGGTTTGCCCGGTGGATAATGACTGACCAAGCCACAGTCGTCGTCGAGGGTGAATTTACTGTTGCGAATGGTATTGGCGTAATTATCTTTGTATTGCAGTTGGGCTTCGAGCTGCCATTTACTCACGTGCAGCAAGGCTGGCAGCATTTTGGCGATCGCCAAACCGTAGCGAGTACTGGGCTTAAACAAACTGGTGGGACCATCAATGGTGATCGTAAAACCTGTCTCTGCCTCGCCTTCGATATAGGTCATTAGTTGAAAGAGTTTGAGATAGCGAAAGAGCAGTTTATATTCACCCGGATCGTTGCGGTGGGCATGGATTATCAAATAATTTGCTTTATAAAAAATGCCTTGGGTTTGGGAAAGGTTGTAGCGATGAATTAGTGCCTTAGGTTCCGGTGCATCGAATTCAGTGAGAATGTGATTTTCCGGTAAGTCTGCGTACAATCCTTCTGCGACATCATGGGGAAAAATTTCCCGTTCGTGAGCTTTACTTAATTCGGTGGCGATCGCCTCTAATACCTGCATTTTTCGATCTGGGATAGGCAAGCCCCCACAGGATGCCGTAAAAACTTTCTCTCGCAATAAACTTGGTTCGAGGGGACTAACAATTTCAAACGTTGAAAAATGATTTTTGAGGAGATGGGCTAAACCCCGTTTCACTTTAAAATCCGTACTTTCCCCCTCAATCTCCAATAATCGCTCCTGTAGGATTTTTTTTGGCTCCCCGCGACAATCTTCAAAACATTGAATGAGTTCCGCTGCAAGGGCGATCGCCGACTTTGAGAGGGATAAATGTTTTGGGACGAGAGACTCCCCTTGGCGACGATGTAATAGCAGATCAGAAGGTAGCATAATTTGTAACTTTTGTTACCAAAATAGAGACCCAGTATTTTGAGAGGTTAATGTTAAATTTCGCTGATTTATTTCCGACGAAGCTAAGATTTTGAGCTTCTATCCCAAGATGTAAATCCGTTAACATAAACATTATTAATATAAATTAGAGCGCTGGCTAAAAAGATCTTCGATGGATAACTTATTGACGGCGAAACGCACCACCTACCGACCCCTTGAGTGCCGTCCTGATAGCTATCAAGGCTGGTATCAACAGGGTAATATTCGTTGGCAATCAGGGCATATTGATGAAGCTCTATTGTGTTTTAGCCGTGCCATTGAATATCATCCCGGCGACTATTGGGCTTGGTACAAGCAGGCAATGGCCTATGAAAAATTAGGCTTGCCCCACGAGGCGATTGACAGTTATGCGCGCGCCTGTGACATTTCCCCTGAAAATTATTGGTCTTGGTACGATCAGGGTTGCCTCTACATGGAAAAACTTGCAAATTATGATCAGGCGATCGCCTGTTTTGAGGAAGCAATTAAAGCCCATCCAGAGGACTATTGGTGCAACTACCGTCTGGGTGAATGTTGGCGGTTATTAGGTCGTTATTCCCGGGCGATCGCCCATTATGACCAAGCTCTAGAGCTACGTCCTCACGACTATTGGTGTTGGTATCGCCGCGGAGATGCCTTGCGGGAATGGGGACAACCGGAAGTTGCCCTGACAAGCTATGACCGAGCCCTCGAAGCGAAATCCAGTGACTTTTGGGCTTGGTATCAACGGGGTCGCATCTTAGAAGAATTAGAACAGTACAACGACGCAATTGAATGTTTTGAACAAGCCCTTGTTGATATTCCCGCAGATGCAGATACTTGGTACGAACAGGCCTATTGCTTCGCGAAAATCGGTGATTTCCATGAGGCTTTTAATAGCCTAGAAGCGGCGATTCAGCTTGACCCAGAAGTTTTTTTCCCCCAAGCAGAAGACGAAATCTGCTTTGCGCCCCTCTGGAAAATGTCTCGTTGGGACGATTTAAACGATCTATACGATGCGTTGCATATTGATTAATGCCATTAATTGCAGGTGTCGATGAAGTGGGACGGGGCTGTTTATTCGGCTCCGTTTTTGCTGCGGTTGTCGTGATTTCGCCAGAGCAAGAACGACAATTGTGGGATGTTGGCGTTAAGGACAGTAAAAAGCTCTCTGAAAAAAAACGAGAATTACTGGTTCCGCACATTAAAGACATCGTGACTGATTGGGCGATCGCCTCAGCTTCTGTAGCAGAAATTGACGAGATTAATATCCTGCAAGCCACATTTTTAGCAATGGGTCGAGCCGTAGAAAATTTAAAAATCAAACCCGACCACTGTCTGATTGACGGCAATAAACTGATTCCCAATTTTGCCTATTCCCAAGAAGCGTTGGTGAAGGGTGATGCTAAATCCGGGGCGATCGCCGCCGCAAGTATTTTGGCAAAAGTAGCCCGAGACCAAGAAATTATCGCGTTAGCTGAGACCTATCCTCAATACGATTTAGCCAGCAATAAAGGCTACGGGACAAAGAAACATCGCCAAGCAATTTTGCAGTATGGTTTAACGTCGGAACATCGCCAATCTTTCAAAATCAAAGAACTCAAACAGCTTTCTCTAAAACTGGATTAGCTAGCGTAATTGGGCGATCGCCACCATATCTTTTTTTCGTGTTGAGTGAGTGGTGATAACCTGAGAAAAAATAGGGTTAAACATTAATCTATGGCTACAGTCCTTACTACCGAAGAGATTGCTGAATTGCGTGGATCTTTCGATCAAGTTCCTGAGAGTTTATCAACATTAGACGTAATTGAACTGTGTGATGGCAATATCGAGCAGGCGATCAGCGCTCTTGCTCCGCAGTTCGGCATAAATATTACGCGGGCTGACGAGAGACCAATAGATAAATATATTCAGGGTTTTAGTCACATCATTTGCGACGAGGATTTTATGGATGACCTCATGGGAGGTTTACTGACTGCGGCAGTGGCGGGTCTAGCTACGGCTGGTCAAATTCCGACGGCGATCGCCACACCGATTGTGCTGTATGTCGCAAAAAAAGGTGTAAAAAAATGGTGCTCGACTCGGACTTAGATTCCCACGACGGTAAAGGCTGCCCAGTAATAAGGATGTCGATAATCAGACTCTGGTTTGAGAAGTACGCCCTTGAGTGAAATTAGGAAAAGTTGGACTTTTTTCTCTGGCAATCTTCGCTGCACAATGGGTGTGATGCTATCGATAAATGCTTGTCCTTTTTCTGGGGTCAGGGTACGCATCCACTGTTGAGCTTGGTTAAGGGCGACGGCGACATGAAGGGAATCTTGTTTGAGGTTTTGGTAGGTTTTAATAAGCAAAATTGCTGTGGCTAGGTCGTTTACTGGCCAAAGACTACTGATGACAGCGGAGGCTCCGGCATAGATAAAGCCACTGGGTAAACCAATATATTCATCACCGAGAGAGCTTAAGTCAGTAATTCCGGTTTCGCAGGCGGAGAGAGTTACAAGACGACAGTTGGGCAAATTTAGCTCAAAAATTTCTGCAAGGGTCAGGCGGTTATCTTCTTCATTCGCGGTTTTGTTGAGGAGAAGGGCAGAGTTGAGGGGTGACTGAAAATTAAATGTGCCGTGGCAGGAGAAATGGAGATGGCTTATTTTTTCTAAGTTGGTATGGGTGCGGAAGTTCGTTTCTGAGGCGTTATCGCGGTCAAGGATATCGACTTCTTGGAAATAGTCACTGACAGCTTCTACTTCCAACTCTGAGAAGAGTAGATCTTCGGTGGGATTTTTAATCGCAAAAAAGTGATCTTTGTTGGTGGGTTTTTCTTGGCGTTCAAGAACTTGCAGGAGCTGACAACTGGGAGCGTAGCTAACCCCAGCAGGAAATTTATCCAGTAAGCAACTATCATCGACTAGGGGCAACGCATGGAGCGGCAGAAAATGCAGGGAGCGATGGGGAATGAGGATTAGTTTGGTGAGATTAAATTGTTGGAGTTGTTCAAGGATTTGGTCGAGTTGAAGGGCTTCACGGAGGTTGATCCAGACTGCTTCTAATTCTTCCTTTGCGGACGAATCGGTAAAACGTTTTGTTTGGTCATACAGCTCTAAATATTGTTGAACAGCACCTGCTATAGTTTCAGTTTTAACGGTGTGGAGAATGGGTTGAGTTTGATTTTTTGTGATGAGGAAAGCGAAGGTTTTTTCTGAAGTGATGTACCACTCCACAATGGCAGTCTGGTCATCCAGTAAATCCTGAATATCACCAAAGGTGATGGGTTGAACGGTCTGGGTAAGTGTAAAAGTCGGGTCGATAGGCTTGATTTTTTCGAGTACTTTGTCGAGTTCGATTCGGGCTTGTTTGAGTTCAGCAGAAATCTGTTCACGGGCTTGCTGAGTCAAAGGATTAGTATCGTTGCGATTGGATTGTTCGAGGACTTGTAACTGACGATCTAGGGTTGGAATTCGGCGACGAAGTTCTTTTAGCTTTTCGATATCTTCTGGATCAACATCACCTTTTGGATAAAGCTCACGACTAGCGAGCAGTTCAGTTACATTACGGGCTTTACTGCGCTCAGCATAGATTAAAGCTTGATCAATTTGATTTAGTTCAATATGACTCTGAGTAATATTTGCAAATACTTGAATAGACTCAGCAATAATTTCTTGGCGGCGGCGATCGCTAATTACAACATTACGAGAATTTTCAATTACATCTATTGCAAGCCGATATGAACTAATAGTCTTGAACCATTGTTTTGTGAAGAAATAAAGATTTCCAAGATTACTTGCAGATTTCAAGCAGTCTAATGGGAAATTATCTTTAGTGTAAATTTCTAAAGCCTTTTGATAACAGCTGATTGCTTGTTCGACATTGTTATATTTCGTGTAAGTAGTCGCCAAATTATGCTGGGTCATTGCCCAATGTTCAGGTAATGCCTCACGAGTGTAAGTTTCAAGGACACGAAGATAGCCTGATATAGTAAATTCCTTAAATGCAGGATTATCTGCATAGAACTCGGAGCACACATTAACTAGATGAAACTGGGAACTTGCCCATTGCTGAGGAAATTCTTCACTGGTATAAACTTCAAGAGCTTGAAAATAATTAGTCGCTGCCAGTCTTAAGTTATCAGTGCGATTGCCTTGAATACGAAAATGGTAAGCAATGCCTAGATTATGTCGTGTCATCGCCCACCTCTCTGGAAATGTTTTATAGGTAAATACTTTAAGAGCTTTTTTATAAGTCACTATTGCCTGTTCAATATTCTTCTCACGATCACCATCAATTCGGTTATTGTAGGCAGCAGCTAAATTATTCTGAGTCGCAGCCCACTTTTCTGGAAATGTTTTATAGGTAAATACTTTAAGAGCTTTTTTATAAGTCACTATTGCCTGTTCAATGTTTTCTGAATAATCACCCTTAAGACGAATTCTGTAAGCATTTGCTAAATTCATCTGCCCAATTGCCCAATCTTCTGGAGATGTTTTATGAGTAAAAATACTGAGAGACTTTTTATGAGCAGAAATAGCTATTTCAATATTTTCTATATGATCGCCAACGATACGGTCAAAATAAGCGTTACCCAAATAATTTTGGATTCTTGCCCAATCTTCTGAAAGTGTGTCATGGATCTGCATAGATAAAATCATTGAGTATCCTTGAACTCAGTACAGGACAAAACTGGAAAAAAGTAGGAGGAGAGGGTTTGATAGAAATTA
>NZ_MRBY01000029.1 GCF_001904615.1 [Limnothrix rosea] IAM M-220 | reverse complement strand
CGTGTCTCTTTTTCTCTAAAGAATTTTGGCTACATTCTTATCCATAACTGACGTTGACTTAACAATTAACGTCAGTTTTGCTTAAAGATTACATCTGAAATTCTTTGAGACAAGGAGACATGGGGACGCGGAGACACAGGGAATATGGATATTATTCTCACGATATTTTTGTCCAAACTTATGGGCTGAGGTGATCTCCCCGCCACTTTCTCGGCTATTCATTGTGTCACCATGAAAAACTCAGGTTAATTAGGCGATCGCCCTAAATGCCCTTGTCACGCCAGTTTGGGTTGATGACAAGTTTCTATTAATACAAATCATGAAATCATGAGGCGATCGCTGATCCTAAAACCTGAGAAATAGTGACGATACAGCGCATAAGCTAAAGATAATCTATGACATTAAGTAAATAGTTTGCCAAAGAAAATAACCATTCTCAAACATCAAATATATTTAATGTATTTTTGTATTCGAGGTGTCATGATAACCTCATGGAGTATTTGTCCTTGAGAAATCGAAATACTTTCTAGCTTATTTACTAATGTGCGAGTGATTTAAGACAATAGGAAAATAATTTTATGGCGCTCCCAAAAAATAAAAGAGCGCTTCTTTGTAGAGACTTTCCCCTGCGGGCAGTCCCTGTAACTCCCTTTGGCTAATGCTTTTAGAGGGTGAATACAATAAAAAATACCCAAAAAAAACAAACAAACTGAAAAAGAGAATCCCTTCTAATCGAAGTCGTCCCTATCGACTTTAATAAAGGAATTTCAATATATTTCTTCTAGAACCGTATATAAACAAACAGAATCGCTTTTGCGATATCGAGCGAAGTTTATAGAACTTCAAAAACAATAAGAGTTTTACCTTGATTTCTGCAAGGTTTTCTTAAGGTTCACAAAGAGAATCTTAAAGATAGTTCGATCCTTGGATCATCTTCTAAAGATGGTACTAGCATAGTTGGAGTACAATTCGAAGGTTAGTCTGAACCATGAATGTTCAACACCATGTGATTGAGTTGAAACGTCAACTAGATCATTTATATAAAACTGTCGAGCAGCTTCAGGATAGTGTGCCGGAAAACACCGATTTTGCAGTTGAGGAAATCGCTAAGCTCGTACCTCAACTAACTAATGAAAACCTTGGCTTGGCCATGAATGTCGGTGACCATAATTTCCACCATAAGGATATTTTGTTTGATGAAACTGCCCTATTAGAAGGACATCCGATCAATGATCAGGTGATGACTCCTGATATACAGATTAAGCGACTCACTGCCCAGCTCACGGTGGCTTATAAGCGTATCGCTCAGTTAGAAGAACAGTTGCTTTCTCGCCAAAATCACCACAATGGCAGTGAGTATATTTATACGTAAGCTGAAATTCTGTTTTCTATATTTTTAGGGGCGCAAAGCAAAAAAGTAATCAAACTAATCGGTAAACTAATCGGAGTTTTTACCTGAAAGTCGTTCATAGAAAACGATATTGAGAAGGAGACAGGCAATCCCGATATTGATGCAGACATCAGCTATGTTGAAGACTGGGAAATTAATTAGTCGAAAGTCCAGAAAATCAACAACGTAGCCGAACAAAAAACGATCTACGCCATTTCCCATCGCTCCCGATAGGATAAAGCCATAACCTAGCTGCTCCCACATATTCAGGCGATCGCCAAACCAAGCAAGCGCCATGAGTCCGAGGCTGACGAAGAGGGACAGCCACCGTAACCAATGGACACCATCGGTAAAAATACTAAAGGCTGCACCTGTATTTTGGACATAGGTGAAATGGAATACGCTGTTCCAGAGGGGAATAGTGTCGCCAACCTCTGGAAATGTCTGTAGGACAATTGTTTTCGTCAGCTGGTCAAGGATCAGTCCAATCAGGGCAATGATCCAAAACCAGCGATTTTTTAGTAAATCTTTGCGGAGAGCCATAGAGTCGGTTGTTCGCGTTAAGGCGTAGAGGCTATTAGTAAAATAGAATACGCCTGATACAGTATGCCATGAACGCCACACCACAAACTAAGACAAGTTGACCCGCAAAAGGCTGCAATGTATACAGGGCGATCGCCCCACCGAGGGTGATATTTTCCGGTGCCAATCTTTCTAGCCATGCCATCCCCGTGAGATAGAGCACCCCAGACAAATGGACAACTAACAATCCACAAAATGCGCTGAGAGCAAGAGATTCGAGGGTCAGTACATAGCGAAAAGCGAGCCAGCCACAAACCCACGCCCCAGGGATAAACCCCAAAATATAGCCAAAGGTTGGTTCCATGACATAAGCTAACTTTCCCCCTTGGGTAAAGACAGGCAACCAAAATAAGCCAATGAAAATATAAGCAATTTGCGACAGCACACCAGCATTTTTGCCACCAAGACAACCCGTGAGTAATACCGCACCCACTTGGCAATAGATCCCAAGGGAGCCGACCGCAATGCCCTTCTCTGTCCAAGTCCATGGTGGA
This sequence comes from [Limnothrix rosea] IAM M-220, assembly GCF_001904615.1. NCBI lineage: Bacteria > Bacillati > Cyanobacteriota > Cyanophyceae > Chroococcales > Geminocystaceae > Picosynechococcus > [Limnothrix rosea] IAM M-220. The sequence goes on along the minus strand of NZ_MRBY01000029.1, from coordinate 47,048 downwards.
CTCGTGGTGACATGAGCCTCAATAAAAGTCCCCCCAATAGTGAGCAAAACACCGATTAACGCCCATAAAAATTGATTAGGCGCAGAAACAGTAGTCTTCTTCTTGGGGGGCGGTTGTCTCAGGGTAGATTTCAATAATGTGTCGGCAAAAGAATTTAATCGCTATGCATGATGTCGAGAAAACTCACCGGGAATAGGTGCTTCTCCCCCTTGTAGGCCAAGGGATTCAAGCATCGCTTGATCCTGCTCAGGAGGTTGACCCATGGTGGTGAGATAGTGACCGATGAGCATGGCATTAATACCGGCTTTGAGGCCAAGGTGCTGAAGTTCACCCATCACCGCTTCTCTACCGCCAGCATAGCGAATAATCTGTTCTGGCAAAATAAACCGGAAAATTGCCATACATTTCAAGGCATCATACACATCCAATCTTTCATTCTCGCCGAGGGGAGTGCCTTCGCGGGGATTAAGTAAGTTTAGAGGAACAGATTCTACTTCCAGCTCCTGCAAGGCTAAAGCTAGATCAACGCGATCGCCCCAACTTTCACCCAGACCCATAATGCCGCCACTACAAGCTTGGATGCCCGCCGCCTTAAGATTTTTGATAGTTTGGACGCGGTCTTGCCAACTGTGGGTACCGACAATTTCAGGGAAATAATTCTCCGACGCTTCGAGGTTGTGATTATAGCGAGTCACACCAGCCTCACTCAGCTGTTGCGCCTGTTCCGGTGTGACTTCACCAAGGGCACAGCAGGGTTTAATCGACGTTTCGTCGAGGATACGATGTACCGTTTCTAGGATTTGGGCAAATTCGTCATTTTTCGGGCTGTTGTATTTGATACCGCGACCCTGACTCACTAAACAAAAACGTCTTGCCCCTGCGGCTTCTGCAGCTTTCGCTTGCTCAAGGATTTCTTCAGGGGTTTTGAGTTCGTAGGTGGGAGAGCCAACACCGGGATGGTGGGCGGACTGGGAACAGAAACTGCAGTTTTCAGAGCAGTTGCCCGATTTGACGTTGACGATACTGCAAAGATCAACTGTATTACCGCAGCATTCGCGACGAATCATATCGGCTGCGGCACAGAGTTTAAGAATATCTGCTTCGCCAGTAATTTCGGTGAGACGGAGGGCTTCGGAACGGTTAAGGCGTTTACCTTGAATAATATTGTGGGCGAGGTCATGGAGCCATGCGTCTAGAGCGGGACCATTAGGAATAACGTTTGTTTGTGGGGCGGACTTGATCGGTACTTGAACCACGTTGACCTTCTTTCTCTATCGCTAAAAGTATTCCAAATTTTATCACTCAGGTTTCCATGAACTACTGCTTGATGTTTCTAACTGTTACCTAAATGTCCTTGGCAAGCTTTTTAAGTAGGGTTTACGGATAATATATGCATTTGGCACATCAAGTTTTGTTAAGAGGAAAATGTAATGGGAGAAATAATTCGCCCCTATCTAGAGCCGATCGCCGACTGGTTTGGTTCTTTTCCAATTCCGGCGGTTGTAACTCATTGGGGACACCCTCTGATGATGGGGATCGTGGTTGTGGTGATTGGTGGATTTGCCACGACAAAGGGCTGGAAAATTCGCACCACTGAAGAGGTTGAAGTAAAGCAAGAAAGCGCCTATTGGCACAAAAAAGCGGCTTTGTGGCTGACCACGTTTATCAGTCTGGGTTGGACTGGTGGTGTGTTGTCCCTCGTGATGCAAGGGCAACCGATCTTTGAAAGCCCCCACTTCTGGACTGGCACGATCGCCATCGGTTTGCTGATGGCTAATGGTGCTTTATCTCTTACTAAGTTTCTCGGCAAAGATTCTCTGCGAACTGTTCATGCTTATCTTGGGTCTTCGGCGATCGCCCTTTTGGCTGTTCATGCTGTTCTTGGGTTGAACCTTGGTCTTTCTTTTTAAGTAGATACTTTGAAGTAGACAACTTAAAAAATTAATTGGGAAAATTAACTTGGTTTCAAGCTTTAAAGGCGTACTGTGGTACGTCTTTTTTTATTTGATGCTGACTATTTTGTTTCTTGGCGATCGCCACCCTTTAGAACAAATTTAGAGTAAAAAAAGTAAGTTGAAAGACTTGAGGATTTATTTTTTGATAATAGATAAAATACCAAAGCAACTTAATCAGCTAGAGGATGAGGCTAACCGTAAAAGATGGCCATGGAGAACCGAACAAGTAGCTGAAAACACTTGGAAAATATAGGCTTTTAGCTGTTTCTCCCTCGAAAGGGTGAGGCTTTCCCCCCTGATTTCCCTGTACTATTGTAAGTGTAATCGAGGCAAACAAATTGCTTTTTAAATAAATCAAAAGAGTGTTTAGAACTTATATTCTAATGATTAATAAAAAGTTTTGATGTTCTCGAATCCGATTAAATCAGTAAAAATAAAGGAGGTTTAAGCCTTAATTTATGGCTACCCAAACACCGACAAAAACAAATTGTTTCACGGATATAGAAGATCGCAAGCTTTACAAAGCGAAAGTGAAAGCCCAACTGGATAAAATTGATGCCAGCATTGATAAGTTCAAGGCAGAAGTCGCTAAAAAGAAAGCTGACGGGCGTATCCAATTTACCGAAACCCTTGAAGAGCTCAAGTCCAACCGTGACACCGTCGCAGAAAAGTGGGAAGAGTTACAAGATTCCACTGACTCTGCTTGGCATGATGTACAAAAAGGCTTTGAAAAAGCATGGAAAGACCTAGATAAGTCTTTTCGTAAAGCCAGTGACCGTTTCTAATATCCCCCTGTCTCAAGTCACAACAAGTAGACAAAATAGGAGGATATTACATGACTACCGCAACTATCGAAAAAACTCAAAATACCCAATCTGTCCCGGAAAGCCTTGGTTTACCTTGTACTGTCTCCGGTGTGTTTGACAACCGGGATGAGGCCGGCCAAGTATTACGCCAGCTTCTAGACATGGGCATTAGTCGAGATAATATCTCGATGATTGGTAAGAATTTACAGTCGGAAACGCAGATTACTGGTTTTGTTGGCCGTTCTGATGTCATTAAAGACGGTTTACAGTCTGGGGCAATTTTTGGTGCACTATTTGGGACTGTGATTAGTGCCCTCAGTGGCTTCGGCATTTTATTTGTGCCTTTTGTTGGTACAGTGGTCGCGGGTGGACCCCTTGGTGCTGCTTTGCTTGGTGCGACGAGTGGGGCGATCGCCGGTAGTGCCGGTGCAGGTATTGTCTCTGCCTTGGCGAGTTTAGGATTACCGAAAGAAAAAGCCGCGATCTACGAAACCAAGATTAAAGAAGGCGGCTTAATGATTACCGCAGAGGTGGACTCTGAGATGTCTGCTGACGTGGAGCAATTGTTCCGTGAACAGGGCGGCGATGAGATTTTATCTTGCAATGACTTTTTAATTACGCGATTTGATACCGGACGGGTCTCTTCGACCTCAGATTTACCGGAATCCGTAAAGTCTCGCCTTTCACCGGAAGCGCAAGAACGATTTGTAGAGGTTTTTAATCAAACCTATGCGTCGGAAAATAGCGAGAATGCAGCGGCTTACCGTGCTTGGATGACCATTGAGGACGAGTTTGACCAGAACGATAAAGGTGTCTGGGCGATCGCCAAAGCCCCTAGCGGCTCCGTAAGCTAATGACTTTTTTAAACCAAATATTCTGCTCCGTTGGGATGAGATTCCCGCTGAGCCAAAAAAATGGGACGGACTAGGTTTTTCGCCTAGCTCCCCCTCGCCTCATTAAATACAACTTTTGAATAACCTGAAAATAAGGAGAAAAAATATATATGGCTACCACAACAACACTTCAACCGAATACTGAAATTAATGGTTCTGTAACTGATAATCAGGAAGTCTCAATAGAAATGGCACATTCTTTATCGAATGTCCTTGCAGATACCTACTTGCTCTATCTCAAAACCCAGAACTTCCACTGGAACGTACAGGGTAATCTCTTCTACGGCATCCATAATTTATTGGAAGAGCAATACAAAGAGTTGGCAGCAGCAGTCGATGATATTGCCGAGCAAATTCGTGTACTTGGTTTACCTGCCCCCGGTTCATTCCGAGAATTTATGAATTTAAGTTCTCTGAGCGAGGCGAAAGGCTCCTACGATGCTGAAGAAATGATCGCCGAGTTGGCGGAAGACCACTTAACCCTTGCAGCAGCAGCGACCAAACTCCTGCAACAGGCCGAACGCAACAACGACATTTCTAGTGTAGAAATCCTCAGTGGGCGCATTAGTTGCCACGAAAAACAGTCTTGGATGCTGAAAAGTATTTTGCGATAAAAACAGTCAATTAATTGGGATCTTGGGCATCGACTGAGACGTAATAGGGTCTCGGCGATCGCCACCCATTCCAAATCACTAAAGTCTAATCTCGCGATTAGCTAATCCCCTCACACAAACTTATTAACCATTTGAAAATAAGGAAAAAAAGTATATGGCTACCACGATACTAAAATCTAACGCTACAACATTACAATCCAACGATCGTTTTAATGCCGACACAAGAAATGAGAGTGCGGCTGTCACCACGGCACAATCTTTATCTCACATTTTGGCAGATACCTATTTGCTGTACTTGAAAACGCAAAATTTTCACTGGAATGTCCAAGGTAATATGTTCTACGGCATTCACAACCTGTTAGAAGAGCAGTACAAAGCATTAGCTGCAGCAGTAGATGATATCGCTGAGCGTATTCGCTTCTTAGGCTTAACTGCACCCGGCTCTTTCCATCAATTCATCGAACTTAGTTCTTTGGAAGAGGCGAGTGGCTCCTACAGTGCCGAGGAAATGATTGGTGAGTTGGCGAATGACCATCTAACCCTTTCAGGCAAAATTGGTGCAATTTTGAAACAGGCTGAAGACAATAACGATATGGCTACCGTCGAAATCTTGAGTGGACGTATCAGTTTCCACGAAAAACAGTCATGGATGCTGAAAAGTATCTTGCGATAAACATTAATGAGCTATCAAATTTTACAAAGATTGCGGTTGATATTTCCCCTACTTCTAGTGATGTGCCGCCATCGGTACGAATCACTACCTAGTTGGAAATAGCTTGTGACACAACCCCACTACGATCTCCCTTTTCCTGAGGGGGGTCTTTTTTTATGTGATTTGTGTTTAAGGATGTGATCGGATTGAATTTTGGCAAAAAAAATCCCCGACGTAGTTCGTCGAGGCGATCGCCCTGTTTTTCCTTAGAAGAAATCACAGGATAATTTTACGAATCTTTTTTGCCGAGAACTTGGGATTTGAGAGCATCAAACTCACTAACCAATTCACTACGGTTAGAAGCCTTGAGTAAATAACGGTAAACAAACCAAGCCGTATAGGAAATTCCCACCAGCTCAAAAATAGGAGCAAGTAGAGGAATATCGTTAATTGCGCCGATGAGGGCAAAGGTAAGCTTGACAGTAATGAAAGCGGCGACAATCAAACCGACAGTCACGAGGGGCTGTTTATAATCAGAGAAAAACTTCCCCAACTCATCCGGTAGATCAGAGAGAAAATCTGTGACAGGCTGAACCCATTCTTGCCAAGGCTGCTCAGCTTCAGGGGTTGCCATAGGGCCGGGGGCTTCGTTGTTAAACGGAGAAGTTCCGGTTTCTACTTGGGTTTCAGGCTGTTGTTCCATCTTTTAAAACCTATCCTTAAAATCTAAAAATCACAAAGTGTTTGTGGTACTCCAGCACCCAGAGGTGAGTGAGGAAACCGAATATGAGTGATGGGAGACGAATGATGCCATATTATCAGACATATCTGAATATCTCTCTACATCTGTCCTACCAAAGATCAAGAATAGCTAATATAAAATACTCTTGTTGATATCCCTTGCTTAATTAAATATTTGCTCGTTGGGCGATCGCCGCAAGTTACTCTCCGGATTTATTCAAAAAGATCTGACTATTGCAATATGAAAAGGACACCCGGAAAGTGAAAAAATTGTCAAATAGTGATCATGTTATGATCGGGCAGCTTTTAATGAATTAGACTGCCTTTAAACCTGATTATTCTGTCTGTTTGCAGTCAGCCCCTATGACTCAAAAGCGAAATGTTTCTTCTTCCCCTGTATCCGCTGGCGCTCCAAGTACTATGAAGACTTCTTCTGATCAGCAAAGTTTATCGAAACAGGCGGCTCGTCCCAAGTCCGTCGAGCTGGTTGAGGCGGAGAATAGCACAAAAGAATTTCAAGGAAAGCGGACTATTCCCCTCCCCAGCTGGCATTTTTTGGGGATTTTACTGATTTTCCTGTCCGGCGGTGTTGGTTTTGCTGCAACGTCAATTTTGCTGAGTTTCAACGGCAGTAGCAACTGTAGTGCCCTTTATGTTCCCTTAGCCTCCGCCACGACGAGATTATATTGCGCCCAGCTAGAGGCAGAAAAACAAACCCTAGGGAGTTATCTTAAGGCCATTCGAATGGTGGATGGTTTCCCCCAAGATCATCCTTTGCGTCCGGATATTGACCGTAATATTCAAGTCTGGACAAATGATATTTTGGAGCTGGCAGAGGTGCAGTTTCAAGAGGGTAATCTTGATGAGGCGATCGCCATTGCAGAAGAAGTGCCTGTAAATTCTAGTGGTCGCTTATTAGTAGAAGAGCGCATTGAAGCGTGGCGCTTGGAGTGGCGGGATGGCGAAAGGATTTTTGCCGCAGTGGAACGGGAAATTCGGGATGGTGATCTGAATGCGGCAATGCGGACAGCGGTGCAGTTGAGTTATCTCGACAATATTTACTGGTCAACGGTGAAATATGAAGATGCCCGTAACCAAATTCAGCTGGCTCGTAAGGAAAATGAAGAGCTGGATGTGGCCTATGTCGCCCACCGCCGCGGTGGTATTGAAAATTGGCTGAAGGCCATTGAGCAGGCGAGTAAAATTTCGCAAAATAGCACTGCCTATAAGCAGGCTCAAAATCTAATTGATGATGCCCGCCAAGATATTATTCGCTATATCGAAGGTCTTGTGGAAAAACGGCAGTGGACTGAATTGTTATCCCTCAGCGATCGCCTGCCCGGTCGTTTAAATCTCGACAATATGGTGGTGGACTGGAAGATTTTGGCGCAAGCGGGTATTAGCGCCGAGCGGGGTAGTGTGACTGATATTAAGACTGCGCTGGTACAAATCCAAAGTATCCAACCGAGTAGTTCTGTCTATGATCAAAGCCAGAGGCTGATGCGCCGTTGGCAAGATGAAATTGCTGATGTGACAATCCTTGAACAGGGTGATGCCATTGCAGCTGGGGGGACAATCTCGGAACTCCAACGGGCGATCGCCAAACTAAATCTCATTGAGGAAGGAAATCCCCGATACCGTGAGGCCCGCCAAAAAATTGCTCGATGGCGTGAGCGCATTGAAATCGCCGAAGATACCCCAACTTTGCAATATGCTAAAGACTTGGCTGCCTCCCGTCGTAATGATTCCCTCAGCGAGGCGATCGTCCAAGCCCGTAAAATTCGCCCCGGTCGCGCTTTATATAGTGAGGCTCAAACTAAAATCCGTGAATGGCAAAGAACCCTAGAGCGTCGCGAGGATCAGCCCATCTATGATCAGGCGATCGCCCTCGGCAATAGTCAGCGCTATAGTGAGGCTATTAACGTTGCTAACCGCATCACTGCGGGTCGAGCACTTTACCCTGAAATTCAGGAAAAAGTCAGTATTTGGCAGCGAGAGCTAACCGCAGCCTCAAAACTTCAAGATGCCTATGCCGCTGCTGCCCGTGGCAATATTTCTAGCCTAGTGGAGGCGATTCGCCTGACCCAAGAAATTCCGCGTAGTGCAACTGCTGCCCGTTCTGAGGGACGCACCGCTGCCGATAAATGGAGCTATGGCATTCTCAACGAAGCTCAACGACAGGCCAGTGCTCTGTCTATTCCTGAGGCGATCGCCACCGCAGAACTCATCCCTTCCGGTACAGCCGCCCATACCGCAGCCCAAACCCAAATCGAAGCATGGAAACGACTCATGCGTCCCGTTCAGCCCATTGAAACCAGCGAGCCATTACCCGACCCACAAGCATAGTCACTTTTTCTTTTTTTCCCCATTCCCCTTCTGAAATACGATTAATGACCCAAGAACATCCCCTCGGCTCCGTCATTCAGGGTTCCCTCAGCCAAGGTCTCGAAGTCCGTCTCCACGGCGATATTTCCGTTGAAGAGATGCGTGTCGGTAAATTTCTAGTGGTACAGGGGACTCGTTCCAAATTTTTCTGCCTACTCACCGATGTTTCCCTTGGCACCTCAAGTCAGCGTATCCTTGCTGATCCACCCAATCCAGCTGATGATTTTCTCCAAGCCGTTTTAACGGGAACGAGTACCTACGGCACGGTTGAGCTCGCACCGATGCTCATGTTTACTCCCACCCACAGTGACGATCTGAATTCCCTCAATGGTCATTATGACGAGGCTTACGACGATCTAGAACTTTTGCCTGTTAAAACGATTCCCAGTCACTTTAGTCAGGTTTTTGATGCCGGCGATCGTGATTTTCGGATGGTCTTTGGTTGGGAAGAGGATCCCCAGCACAACAATTTTGCCATCGGCCAACCCCTCGACACCGACGTGCCCATTTGCCTTGACCTAGATCGCTTTGTCGAACGGAGTAATGGCATTTTCGGGAAATCTGGAACCGGTAAATCTTTCCTAACCCGTCTTTTACTTTCGGGCATTATCAAAAAACGTGCTGCTGTGAACCTGATGTTTGATATGCACTCCGAGTATGGCTGGGAGGCAATGCAGGAAGGCAAAGGCGTAAATACCGTTAAAGGTTTAGGGCAATTATTTCCGGGCGAAGTAGAAATTTATACCCTCGACTCAGACTCCACCAAACGGCGTGGAGTGCGCGGCGCACAGGAAATGTACCTCAGCTTTGATCAAATCGAAATTGAAGATATTCGCTTAGTGGGATTTGAGTTGGGTTTATCCGAAGCCAGCCTCGACAATGCCAATGTGCTGTATTCCGAATTTGGGAAACATTGGATCAGCAGTCTCCTGAACATGAGTAATGAAGATATCAAAATTTTCTGTGAGGAAAAGCAGGGTCATGCCGGATCGATTATGGCGTTGCAGCGGAAACTAAAACGTCTTGAAAACCTCAAATATATTCGTGGCGCTTGTCCGTTTAACTATATTGACCAAATTTTAGAATCTCTCGCGGCCGGAAAGCACGTCATTATTGAGTTTGGTTCCCAGTCCAATATGTTGTCGTATATGTTGGCGACCAATATGATTACACGGCGCATCCACTCGGCCTATGTGAAAAAAGCGGATCATTTCCTCCAAACAAAAAACCCCCAAGATAAGCCCCGCCAACTCGTCATTACGATTGAAGAAGCACACCGCTTTCTAGATTCAAAGATTGTCCATCAAACCATCTTTGGAACCATCGCCCGAGAGATGCGGAAATACTATGTGACGTTGTTGGTGGTAGACCAAAGACCATCGGGCATCGATAACGAAGTCATGTCGCAAATTGGGACGCGGGTAACTTGTTTACTCAATGACGAAAAAGATATTGAAGCAATTTTTATGGGCGTTTCTGGCGGCGGAAATCTCCGCTCAGTTCTCGCCAAACTGGATTCCAAACAACAAGCCCTAGTTTTAGGTCATGCGTTACCGATGCCTGTTGTTGTCCATACTCGTTCCTATGACCAACAGTTTTACCGAGAAATTGGTATCAGTGACTATCAAGATATGGATGACCAAGAACTCTTTGCCGAAGCAGAACTCGCTAAATCTGACCTAGGTTTTTAAAAGCATCTTTGATCAGAATTGATCGTAATGACCGCCAATCGCAAAGATATAAATATATTCTTCATCGTATTTGTAAATAACACGATCTTTCTGGCTGATGCGCCGCGACCATAGGCTAGATAGATTATGTTTCAGGGGTTCTGGTTTACCAGTGCCAATAGCGGGATTATCTCGGAGCATTTCCTTCAGGATGCGACAAAGAGATTTATAGATCTTCTTGTCTTTCTGTCTCAGTGCTTCGTAGGCTTCCCATGTGTTGCCTTCAAAGAATAATGATCTCATCTAATTCTTCAGCATTAGGTGAATATCCTGTCTTTTCTGTATGAGTAATACTAGAAGCAACAATCTGCTGCATTAGAGCATTATTTTGCAGAATATATAGAGTTTCTTGTTCTCGCTCCCAATCTTCCGCACTGATGACAACAAAATCTTCCCCTGAACGGCGGGTAACTTTTAAGGGTAAATGACTGTTAATCACTTGTTCCACAAGGGTTTTAAGGTGACTTCTAAATTGATTAACGCTAACTGAATCCATCATCTTGGCTATGAAACGTACGGCACATCCGTACATCATAACAATGCTTGCGGGGCTCTTAACTGTCCATGGGTTTAAAGTAAGCTAAATTTCTGGAAGACATATTTCTGCTAGAACAGTGTCTATTCTGTGCTTATCAGGCTAGATTCTAAACAATAAGCGCTTGTTTTAGGAGGTCATGCCTTACCGATGCCAGTCGTTGTCCGAACTCGTTCTTATGACCAACAGTTCTATCGAGAAACTGGTATTAGTGATTATCAAGACATGGATGACCAGGAATTATTTGCCGAAGCAGAACTCGCTAAATCTGATCTTGGATTTTAATTCGATGATTTGAGCCTACACTTTGATAAGCTTCAAAAGCTTAAATTTTTTTAGTCTCTTCATATTTATTCACTTCGCTTATGTATCCAGTTATATATGGTTATCAAGAAGCTACTAAAAAGGTAGAAAAACTCATCGAAGATGAATACTATCCAGAAGCTCTAGTTGTTAGTATGTTTATTGTTGAGAAAACGCTTCGAAGAACTTTAAAACAGCTCATTGTTTCAGCTGGTTTTACCTCGAAGTATGCAAATATAATTTTACGTGGACTTAAAGGGTTTGCCTCAATCAAGAAAGCATGGGAACTATACGATCCAGCTCATGCAAAGTTATCTAATATCATTCAACCTACGGACTTGAAATTGTTTCAGGATGTTGCTACTCAAAGAAATAAATTGATTCATGGAGAGCGAACATATGATGAGCTAGTTTGTAGACAACAAGCAGAGAATATCATGCGTGCTCTTGGTAGAGTAAAAGTAACCTTTGACACTAGATATGGATACAGTGGGTGGTCAAAGCCTTCTATCAGGAGAAAAAGTACATTACATAGTGACCCAAAAGTCAGAGTTGATTATTGATCAAAAACGTGAATCGAATGCTGTTGAGAATTTCGGCTGACTTTCTTTTAATTAAAAAATATCTGCAACTTTAAACTTGAAATCAGAGAATAAAGGTGACGTTAATTCATCCTCTGCGTAAAGAGTAAATACAAGTTCTAAACGGGCTTGCGATCGCCGATAAATTTCGATTGTTTGTTGTTGCCAATCAATGATCCAATATTCTCTAGTTCCAACCCGCGAATATAGCTTCAATTTCACTTGGCAATCTTTTTTGATTTAATGCAACTCAGGCGATCGCCGAATAACCGACCAACGACAAAGACAAATAATCTTGTCCCATTGAGTATTATCGACATAGTACTCAACACCGCTGTATGGCCAAACAGGATACGACACAGCCTAAAGATGGCTTATGTACTTTTCAAGAGTTACCAAAGCCTTACCAATTAGCCTTTCAGCAAGGTTTAGTCCATGAGCTATCGGGGAAATTTTTTCCTGTCGAAGTGGATTGGTTTACGCAGATTTTTATGTTGCCATTTGCGTTGATTTACGCTTTACCACCCGTGCTTATCCCAATTGCATTACTCAATCAATTGTTGTTTGAACCTGCAAGCTATATCCGCTTTTTTCAGATAATCAGGCAGCAAAATGCAGTTGAAACATTATTAATGCTGGGTTTGTTTTCGTTGCTCGGTGCGTTGTTGATTTATTGTGCTTGGTTTGCGTGGCATGGCTGCTTATCTTTTGTCCGGACTTGGCAGGCGCACCGGTTTCAGAAACAAGGTAAATATGGGTTTGGTATGGTCTTGCTTGAGGAGGGGCTAGTGGCACGCTTAATCAATAATATCGACGCATCCCATCATTGTTTTTGGTTACCAAGGGAAACTATTACAAATGTTATCTGGCATCGTATTCGCGAGGAAGGAGCAAGGCATTCACGTTGGGTGAACCGGACTCAGATCGCCTACCTTAAAGAACATCAGGGTAAACAGCGAAAATATTGGTTAACCCTTAAGGCTTATATGTTTAAAACTGGTTATTTATCATGGGATGAAAAAGGTGATCGCCGATTATTTGAGCAGCTTTATCGTTGGTGGCAAGGAGCCGAAAACTCAAAATTTCTCGATGATTCTACAGACATTTAGACAAAGTCTGAAACTCCCACAAAATCAGCGTGACTATTGTTCTGAGCACAACAAATCTGAGGGCAACAAATTAGTAACAAAAAAGGCGATCGCCAGACCGCCTACAAAACAAAAATAACAACATTTAAAATATAAAATCCTAGCCTTAACCTATCTAGCTAGCTTCCGTCGGCACAAGGTCAAGGTAAGCATCGAAATCAGCTAAAGCATTGCGATATTCGTTGTTAGTGACCGCAGAATTATTGTCCTTCGCCGCCGCATCGAGGCGCTCTAGATGAGCAAAAATTTCATCAACTAACTCTTTTGCTTTTGCCTTGTCGCTCGGAAGAAGAGTATTCGCTAAATAAGTAAGATCACGGCGCAAGAAGCCAAAGGGGCCGTGGATGTAAGTGCGAGTGTCGATCCAGTTATCATCCTTGACGAATTCACCTAGGGTATTCATACCTTTGCGGGCTTCATCAACGGGGATTAAGAATGTTTCGATTTGGGACAGGCGATCAGGAGTGTAAGTATCAGGTACTTTAACCGTGGGGCTAGAGCAACTAACGAGAAAAGTGGTAATAACCACTAACAGCAAGGATAAGACAGACCGTAGACGTAACATCATGGTGATATGTGTAAAGCTCTTTGACGTTATCAGAATTTAAATTGCCCTCATCATCTCATAAATAGGACTGAGGGAAAGGGTTCGCAGTAATGAGATTTAATTTTTTCTATAATCTGGGACTAACCCGCGAAAAATCTGCTCAGTTCTGGCGCAATTTCATCAGCGAAATGTTCTTGGGGATAATGCTTCGCCTCATTAAGGGAAACCCATTGATGGGAAGTTTCAGATTTTACCCACTTTTTTAAACCCTCATTATCGAGCCATTCGTCTTGCATTCCCCAGAGGAATAATGTTTTTTCTTGACGCTCTTTTAAGCCTGTTAGAGTCGGGGGTAAAACGGTAGATAAATCCATGCGTTTAACTGTCGCCATCAGCGATCGCCCAGCTGCCGATGTTGTGAGAAAAGGTTTACGGTAAACATCAAGATTTTCGTCGCTAATCACAAAACCACTGCCCCCTTCAAGGGTACGGTCAACGAGTAAGGGATCTTGGGTTAGCATATCCCCCACAAAGGGGATGCCCCACTGTTTCATTTTCCAGGGTAGTTTGCTGGAGGGAAGTAGCGGCGAATTCAGGATGGCAAGGCGATCGCAGATATCTGGATTATTCAATGCAAAAATAATCCCGACATGGCCAAGATACCCCTGAACAACAATGTGGCAGCGCTCAATATTTACAGCTTCTAAAAAATCTTTGAGGGCATCACAAAAAGCCTCAGGAACATAGGAAAATTCCCGCGTGCTAGGAAACCCTGAAAAACCAGACCCAATCCAGTCCGGCGCAATACTGTAAAAATTAGCGGCTTCTAGCTTTGACATCACCTCACACCAGCTAAAACTTTGGGAGGGTAAACCATGCAGAAAAAGAATTGGTAACCGTTTTTCAACCTTAGTTTCCGTCTCTCGGTAAAACCATTCCAGACCGTTAACCGTAATCTTTTTTTCAACGAGTGTCATTGATTTTTCGCTTTCCTCACAGCATTGGGTCTCAATATAGTAATGCGTGGCATAGCGACAGATTATGATCTTTCCCGAAAAAAATAGGAAATACTACGGGGTCATTACATCGTTTGACTATTTAGATTCGGGCTTTTAAGTGATATCTTTTGAGTAATTTCATCAACCACCGTGGCAATAGTGGACGCAAAATTTTCTCCTACCAATACAATCTTTCAGCCAACTGGCAATCAATTATTAGGGTTATTAACGGCTCTTTTAGTGGGTTTAACCTTCGCGGTAAAGCTGTTTGAAACATCGGTGACGATGCCATTATGGTTACCCCTGATTGTCTCTGGGGCGATCGCCGCCGCCTTTGGTTTTTGGGTTGTACCGTTACTACAACGGTTGAAAACGGGACAAATTATCCGTGAGGAAGGCCCCCAAGCCCATCTCAAAAAAGCCGGCACGCCGACAATGGGAGGCTTGATTTTTCTGCCCGTTGGAATTATTTCTGGCCTCTTTTTTTCTGGCTTTAATGGTGAGGCGATCGCCGTTGCATTGGTGACGACTGCCTACGGTTTAATTGGCTGGGTTGATGATTGGCAAGTCTTGCGTCTGAAATCCAATAAGGGTATTTCCCCCAAAACAAAACTCGTTTTACAAATTGCCGTTGCTGTTGTCTTTTGTCTTTGGCTGGCGTTTACTCGTCCGGAACTCACAACCATTGAATTTTTTGCAGGTTTGACTTTGCCTCTGAGTTTTCTTTTTTGGGCATTGGCTGGCTTTGCGATGGTTGCAGAAAGTAATGCCACAAATTTGACTGATGGTGTTGATGGTCTCGCTGGCGGCACTGGGGCGATCGCCTTACTCGGTATCGGTCTTTTAGCCTTACCAGAACATCCTGCCCTAACCCTGTTTTGTGTTTGTATGGGTGGCGCTTGCCTCGGCTTTATCGTCCACAACCGTAACCCAGCAAAAGTCTTTATGGGCGATACCGGTTCCCTCGCCCTTGGTGGCACCCTCGCCGCAGTCGGTATCCTGAGCGGCAACATTTGGGGACTACTTATCATTAGCGGTATTTTTTGTCTTGAAACCCTCTCCGTCATTGCCCAAGTCAGCTATTACAAAGCCACAAAAGACGCAAACGGCATCGGTAAACGCCTCTTTAAAATGGCTCCTATCCACCATCACCTCGAACTGAGTGGTTGGGCCGAAACTCAAATTGTGGGAAGTTTTTATCTTGTGAGTACCCTACTTGTGATTGTCAGCTTTTTTATCACTTAAAAAATAAATTGAAATCCCACGAGCTAAAATCGATGTTGATCCTCGTTAGCTGTGCTGGCTCCCTATGACCCTCATTTCTCCCATTGCCAAAGTCAAACGCAAAGAAAATGGTCGCACCGTAGGGCAAGGTGCAAGACCTTGGACAATTATGTGTATGGTTACCCTCGCTTTACTGGGTGGTATGGGAGCACGGCTTGCCTTTTTGCAGCTCGTTCAGGGTCAAGAACTCCAGCAAATTGCCCGGAAAAATAGTGTGCGCTTAGCGCCTAAACCGCCGGTTCGTGGCAATATATTTGACCGTCATGGCAAAATTTTGGCGACCACAAAGCTGGCTCACTCTGCCTATGTTTGGCCCGTTGCCCGCACAAAACCGAATTGGGAAACGACGAGAAATCTCCTCGGTGAGTTGATCGGGATGACCCCCGATGAAATTGAGACTTTTCTGGATGAGCATAATGTGTATTCCACAGAGCCCATCCCCATTGCCCGGAATCTAACGACGGCTCAAATTACGGCGATCGAGGAATTCCATTCGGAGTTAGATGGTGTCGAAGTCATTATCGAACCGATTCGCGACTATCCAGAGGGCAATGCAGCATCCCATGTGTTGGGCTATACCCGTGAGCTAACACCCGAAGAGTTTGAAAAGCGTAAGTCAGAAGGGTATCGATTACAAGATTATATTGGCAAACTCGGTTTGGAGGCAGCGCTAGAGCCGCGACTGCGGGGTGAATGGGGCGGACAGGAAATTCAAGTTGACCGCGATGGTCGTTTTGTGAAAGTCTTGGGAGAAGTGCCGTCTAAGGCTGGTGAAGATATTACGCTAACCATTGATCTTGAGTTGCAGAAGGTAGCCCAGCAAGTTCTTGGTGAACGCCTAGGAGCTATTGTTGCCCTCGATCCGCGTAATGGGGAAGTTTTGGCGATGGCGAGTTTTCCGGGCTTTGATCCAAATATTTTTTCCCGACGTATTTCGCCAGAGGAATGGGAAGAGGTGACAGCCCAGGGTGATCCTTTTATTAATCGGGCAATCCGGGGTTTTCCGCCGGCTTCAACTTATAAAGTCGTCACGGCGATCGCCGGGATGGAGTCAGGGAAATATCCCCCCAATACAGTGCTACAGACAACCCCTTATCTCGCAGCGGCGGGGGTGCAATTTTATGAATGGAATAAAGCAGGTTTCGGGGCAGCAGGCTATGTGCGTTCCATGCAATGGAGTAGTAATACCTTTTATGGGCAAATTGGTCGCGGTGTAAAAGGTGAAACCCTCATTGATTGGTCACGGCGTTTAGGATTTGGCTCACTGTCAGGGATTGAATTGGAAGAAGAAACCCCCGGACTCATTCCAGACAATAGCTGGACAAATGAACGACTGGGTCGTGATTGGCATGTGGGCGATACCATTAATATGTCCATTGGCCAGGGTTTGACCTTGGCAACGCCGTTACAAATTGCCCGGATGTTTGCTGTGCCTGCGAATGGTGGCTATCTTGTGACCCCTCATTTAGTGAAGACAGCTGACCTACCGAAAGAAAATTTAAATCTGAAAAAATCAACAATAGAAACACTACAAAAGGGTTTAAGAGCTGTGGTTAGTGGTGGTACAGGTCAAGTCATGAATGCGAGTGGTATCCCTCCCTCGGCGGGCAAAAGTGGTACGGCGGAAGCGCCACCCCGGGAAAATCATGCTTGGTTTGGTGCCTATGCGCCCCACGATAATCCTGAAATTGTAGTGGTGGTTTTTGCGGAACACTCTGGTGGTGGTGGTGGCTCTGTGGCTGGACCGATGGTGCGTGATGTGACGAAAGCTTATTTTGATCTCAAGAAAAAACGGGCGGCTGGTGCATTGGGAGAGACGGCTGCTTCTGGGGAAACGGTGGATGTCACAGCTTCTGATCCGGAAACCTAGGTGTTTTTGTCGGATTCCCCTACTGTCTAATGGGTACGGTGCAAAAATAAAATAGATGTAAGCTCAAGGTTCAGGTTTGTACTGGGTTTCGAGCTGTGTTGAACGTTATTTTTATTTTTTGGCGATGCAACCCAATAATCCGAATCAATTTACTGAAAAGGCATGGCAGGCGATCGCCCAAACCCCGGACATCGCCAAACATAACCAGCAACAACAAATCGAAAGCGAACACCTCATGCAAGCATTGCTCGAACAGGGCGGGCTAGCAAAAAGTATTTTCTCCAAGGCTGAAATTTCGTTGCCCCGTCTTCGGGATCGCACCGACGCATTCATCAAAACCCAGCCGACAATTTCTAAACCCAGTGAATCGGTTTATCTCGGACGCAGCTTAGATACCCTCTTAGATCGAGCCGATAATCATAAAAAATCCTTTGGTGACGAGTTTATCTCGGTAGAGCACCTTGTATTGAGCTATGCCAAAGATGATCGTTTTGGGAAGAAGCTTTACCAAGAGTTTAATCTAACGGAAAGTAAATTAAAGGAAATCATTACCCAAATACGAGGCAATCAAAAGGTGACCGACCAAAATCCTGAAGGCAAATACGAATCCCTTGAAAAATATGGTCGTGATCTAACAGAACTAGCCCGCAACGGTAAGCTAGACCCCGTAATTGGTCGGGATGATGAGATCCGCCGCACGATTCAAATTCTTTCTCGCAGAACTAAAAATAATCCTGTTCTTATCGGTGAACCCGGTGTCGGTAAAACGGCGATCGCCGAAGGATTAGCCCAACGAATTATCAACCATGACGTGCCAGAGTCTCTCAGAGATCGCACTTTGATTACCCTCGATATGGGTTCTCTGATCGCTGGCGCAAAATATCGCGGTGAATTTGAAGAACGTCTCAAAGCAGTTTTGAAAGAAGTGACCGATTCTGAAGGGCAAGTGATCCTCTTTATCGACGAAATCCACACCGTTGTCGGTGCGGGTGCAACCCAAGGGGCTATGGATGCAGGGAATTTGCTCAAACCGATGTTGGCGCGGGGCGAATTGCGATGTATCGGAGCGACCACCCTCGACGAGTACCGCAAATACATTGAAAAAGATGCCGCTTTGGAGCGTCGTTTCCAGTCGGTAATGATCAACGAACCTACCGTGATTGATACGATTTCAATTTTGCGGGGTTTAAAGGAACGTTATGAAGTACACCATGGTGTAACAATTGCAGATACAGCTTTGGTAGCAGCGGCGGTGTTGTCTAACAGATATATCAGCGATCGCTTTTTGCCAGACAAAGCCATTGATTTGGTAGATGAATCTGCTGCCAAATTAAAAATGGAAATCACCTCCAAACCAGAGGAATTAGACGAAATTACTCGGAAAGTGATGCAATTAGAGATGGAAAAACTATCCATCCAAAAGGAAAAAGATGTAGCATCCCTCGACCGTCTAGAGTTACTCGAAAAAGAACTAGCTAATCTGAAAGAGGAACAATCTAATCTCAATGCCCGCTGGCAATCAGAGAAAAAAATTCTTGATCAAATCCGTTCTCTTAAAGAACAAAAAGAGCAAGTAGACATAGAAATTGAGCAAGCTGAACGGGATTATAACCTTAATAAAGCTGCTGAACTACGCTACGGAAAACGCACAAAAATAGAAGCAAAAATTCAAGAAGTTGAAACCAGTCTTGCCGAAAAACAAGACTCTGGCGAACCATTATTGAAGGAAGAAGTTTTAGAGTCAGATATTGCAGAAATCATCTCTAAATGGACTGGTATTCCCATTAGTAAGTTGATTGAGTCTGAGAAGGAAAAACTGCTCCATCTCGAAGATGAGCTGCATGAGAGAGTGATTGGTCAAGAAGAAGCTGTTACGGCCGTTTCCGAAGCGATCCAGCGATCGCGCGCCGGACTTGCTGATCCCAATCGTCCTACTGCAAGCTTTATTTTCCTTGGCCCCACCGGAGTCGGCAAAACGGAGCTGGCAAAGGCTTTAGCACAATTCCTCTTTGATACTGAGGATGCCCTTGTGCGCATCGATATGTCCGAATATATGGAGAAGCACGCGGTTTCCCGATTAATGGGAGCGCCTCCGGGATACGTCGGCTATGAAGAGGGTGGTCAGCTCACAGAAGCGATTCGTCGTCGTCCTTATTCTGTAATTCTCTTCGACGAGATCGAAAAGGCTCATGCAGATGTCTTTAATGTGATGCTGCAAATTCTCGATGATGGTCGCCTCACCGATTCCCAAGGTCGCACGGTCGATTTTAAAAATACTGTGATCATTATGACCAGTAATATTGGCTCGAATTTTATTCTCGATGTGGCAGGGGATGACACTCGCTACGAGGAGATGCGATCGCGGGTGATGGAGGCTATGACGGCTAGTTTCCGCCCAGAATTCCTTAACCGTATTGATGAACTGATCATTTTCCACGGTCTCAAAAAGGATCAACTCCGCGAAATCGTCAAACTACAGGTAAATCGCCTCGCTGAACGCCTCGCTGACCAAAAACTTGGTGTGACTCTCTCTGATGAAGCCTATGACTTTATTGCAGATATTGGCTATGACCCGGTTTACGGCGCGCGACCTCTCAAACGGGCGGTTCAAAAATATGTCGAAACGGCGATCGCCAAAGGTATTCTAAAAGGCGAATTTGTGCCCGGTGAAACCATTAATGTCGATGTCAAAGACGAACGACTTACTTTCATCAAATAAGCGAAAAGATTAAAAGGGGCAATTTTTAGCTCCTTTTTTTGTACCTGAAAAGTAAGCCATACATCTGTATGTGATATCAATGCTATCATCCAAATAAATTCCTCTAGTTCAATCCTGTTTAGAGAAAAGATCATGGCGAATCTGATTGTCCGGAATATTGATGATGCAATTGTGGCGGCTCTTAAGCAGCGAGCTAGTCGTAACGGTGTGAGCGCAGAAGCTGAACATCGAAAAATTCTTGCTCAAGTACTACTTCAGCCTGCCAAAAAATCTTTTGCGGAAGTTCTTGCTCTAATGCCAAATGTTGGTCAAGATTCTGATTTTGAGCGTGTACAAGACGACATTACTGATGATGTATTTGCTTGATACGAATGTCATTAGTGAGTTGCGCAAACGGGATAAAGCAAACCCTGGCGTTTTGAAATTTTTTCAGGAAGCGACTCAACAGGAAGTTCGTCTGTTCATCAGTGTGATCACGATTGGTGAACTTCGTCGTGGCGTTGATTTGATTCGTTATCGTGGCGATCGCCCGCAGGCAGATTTACTAGAGACTTGGTTGCAAACAATCCTCGATGAGTATGCCGATCATATTCTTGATTTCACTGCAACAGAAGCTCAAGTCTGGGGAAAGTTGCGAGTACCTCACCCTCAAAACGCTATCGATAAACAAATTGCGGCAATCGCCCTTGTTTGTGGACTGACCTTGGTTACTCGTAACGTCAGCGACTTTACAGAAACAGGAATCTCTTTATTCAACCCGTTTAATGGTGACTAATATTGGCGATCGCCAAAGGCATTTTTAAAGGCGAATTTGTGCCCGGCAAAACCATCAAAGTCGGAGTTAAAGATGAACAACTAACATTTGCACAGCAGAGTCAGCTCAAGGGTTAGGCAATTTTAACCCCTTTATTGATGGCAAAGATTTGAGTTTGTGTCCAGCCGTTAGGTGTTGTGACAGTCCAAAGACTGTACTATTTCTACTTAGACTACGTACGTATTGGCTATAGACTTAAGGCATACCAAAGAAAATGCATCTTGTGTCCTGCTATGTCTATCACCGCTGCGATCGCCGCCATCTATGCCGAAAAAATGGTCACACCAAAAATGGAAGCTTTTTTAAACCAAGCCATCAAGTCCCGTCGGCTAACCCATGCAGAAAAATGCGCCATGCAGAAGCTGGTGAATAAAATTAAGTCCGGCGAAATTCTTTTACTCTCCGCTCAATAGGCGATCGCCACAAAAATATCTCGCGACAAACTACAAGACAGATAATGTCTCGACAGCTTGCCAGTTATGGGACAGGGACTTTTTTGCGGTGGCCGTGACCTCATATAAATCAATAATTTGTTGTTTACCACGCGGTTTAAGCTGATCCAGTAAATGCCACTGCACAGGCAACTCAGAAGTGAGATGGGCACGAGTTTGGCCGCTCACAATAATGTTGCACCCATAGGTTTTTGTCAGCTCTTCGAGGCGAGAAGCTGTGTTCACGACATCACCAATGACCGTCGAATCCATCCGTGAGCTTGCCCCGACAGTACCGATAACAGCTAAGCCTGTGTGAATCCCCACACCCATCCGAATTGGCTTAGTGATCAAAGCATCTTGGTAAGTATCATTTAAAAGTTGGAGATTTTCTTCCATCATCAGCGCCGCAAAAATGGCATCTTCCCCATGGTGATCCGTCCGGTCAAATACCGCCATAATGGCATCGCCCAAGAATTTATCAATAAAACCGTGGTGGCGGTCGATCGCCTCATTCATATGCTCAAAAAAGCCATTCAGCCAAGCAAAGGTTTGTTTCGGGTCTTGGTTTTCGGCGATCGTCGTAAATTCGCGAATATCACAAAACAAAATCGTTAATTCTTCCTCACGAGCATTGCCCACCTGAATCGAATCCAAACCATCCGGGGCAATCCGTTGTAGAAACTGGTCAGGCACAAACAGGCGAAATTTTTCCGTGAGACTTTCGCTGACATTCCAAGCTGTATCAATCTGCTTCTGTAGCTTTTTCTGGAAACTCTGTTGCCGCATTTTCTGAAGCTTCAGGATGTTGCGCACCTTTAAGAGCAAAAGCTCACTGCGAATAGGCTTCGTTAAATAGTCATCCGACATCATCTCAATGCCCGTGAGACGAGATTCTTCATCATCTAAAGCCGTTAAAAAAATAACTGGAATGGCATTATACTCATCGTTTTCTCGCAGATGGCGGCACACCTCAAAGCCATTCATCCCCGGCATCATCACATCCAGCAAAATAATGTCCGGCAACTCACATTCCACAGCAGCAAGGGCTTCAATGCCAGATTTCGCGGCATAGGTTCTGTATCCCTCTCCCGCTAAAAGCTCCTCTAGCAAAAACAAATTATTTGGTTCGTCGTCTACCAGCAGAATATAAGGTCTGGGTGGATTAGTGGGCATAGGGAGAGCACATTACAGCGGCAAAAAAATCTGGACGACACACTCTGAGAAACAAATTGACGGTAAATTTCTGTGATCTAAAACACGTTTTGTTTTGATCTTGATTCTTTTTATCTTAACTATATTCACCGTTTTTTTTGCGGAACAGGGGGATTTTTATTAATCGAGGCGATCGCCCCAAATTTATTGACAGTGTTACCCTAAAACAAATATTCCATAACGCTTTCACACAGGTTGCCCCATGGTTCAAGCTCCCCTAAAAAAGACGAATGTCAAAGACCTTGCCCAACTAGCAATGCAGCAAATTCAGCAGTTGGGATGTGAGTACGGCGAAATCCGGTTGTGTACCTACCGTCGCCAAAGTTTGTGGGCACAGGATTTGTCGTTAAAGCGCCTCAGCGACAACGAAAGTTCAGGATTTGGAGTACGAGTGTTGTGGCGAGGCTCATGGGGCTTTGCCGCCAGCCATCGTAAAACACCCGCAGAAATTGAGCGAGTCGTGCAGCTTGCTGTGGAAATTGCGAAGGGCAGTCACCTCAGTCAGCGGGAACCCGTGCGCCTTGTGCCTGTACCGACTTACCAAGATCGCTACGAAACACCCATTGAGCAAAATCCCTTTAATATTCCCCTCACCGACAAAACAGAGCTGTTGCTTGATGTCAGCAGTAAATTGTTGGCTTACAAAGATGTCATCAAAAAATCCTACAGCTACCTCGGTTTTACCCAAGAAGATAAGTTATTCGCTTCCACAGAAGGCTCGATTATCGAACAACGTATTTATCGCAGTGGCGGTGGCATGGGCTGTACGGCAGTAGCGAATGGTGATGCCCAAGGCCGTAAATACGAGCGATCGCCGTTAAATAAGGGTTATGAACATATTCAGCCAGAGTTGTTCTACGCAAACTTAGACCGGATCGCAGAAGAAGCCATCGAAAAAGTCCATGCTCCCGAAGTCCCCAATGGCAAAGCAACTCTTGTTTTAAAGCCAAGCCATTTGTGGTTACCGATCCACGAATCTGTGGGACATCCCACCGAGCTAGACCGGGTGTATGGCTACGAAGCGAATTTTGCCGGGACAAGCTTTGCCACCACCGAAAAACTCAATAATTTTCAGTATGCCGCCCCCTGCGTGAATTTCAAAGCTGACCGCACCCAGCCCGGTGGCCGCAGTACCCTCGGCTACGACGATGAAGGGGTCAAGGCCGAAGATTGGTACGTGGTTAAAGACGGTATTTTGGTGGACTACCTCACCGACCGTGAAACCGCCTATCGTCTCGGACGGGACAGCAGTAATGGTTGTGCCTATGCCGATAATTGGGCGAGTGTCCCCATGGTCAGAATCCCTAATTTAGGTCTTGAAGCCGGTAAGGAGGGCGGCGATCGCACGGCAACTCTTGAAGAAATGATTGCCGACACCAAAGACGGTTATCTCGTGGATGGTGACGATACTTTCTCTATTGATCAGCAGCGTCGTAATTTCCAGTTTGGGGGCGATGCCGTGTGGCGAATTAAAGACGGCAAATTAGCAGGCATGGTCAAAAATCTCACCTACCAAAGCATGACCACTGATTTCTGGAATAGTGTGACGGCGATCGGCACAGCAGCGGAACGGGAACAAAGAGGCACATCCATGTGTGGCAAAGGGGAACCTATGCAAGTTGCCCAAATGACCCATGCTTGCCCACCGATCCAAGTGCAAAATATCACAATTGGACGCTAGGCAAATTCGATATTTGTATGCTAGTAAACCCTTAAAAACAGCAAGTATTTTTATCTAAAAACCGTTTCAACTGAAAAATCCACTAGAGTTTACCCAAGCAGCAAGATAAAATTTCAAAACAACTTTATACTTCACAAATATCATAAGCGTACATAAGCGTATTTCAAGATCTTTACAAAAGCTTCTCATTTTCTAGGGATGTCTCTTATAACGGTAAATGAAGTTAGTGTTGGGGTGAATAAGACATGGTTGCTTATAATCCGCCCGTTGAGGTGACTTTTTTTGAACAAGTGGGGTACGGCAAGGTGACATTGCCTATTTCACTGCATCAAACAGGTCAAATCTTCTTTGGAGGAAGATATTACTCAGCTGATCTTCTAAAACCTCGTCCAGTAGAGTTGAAAGTGGGCACTTTCGTTTTGGTGTTTGGGGAGCGGGGTTTTGCCCTAGTTGTAGAAAAAGATGAAGCGGTGAGCGGGGAGGGACAAGGCTAAAAATGACAAGTTCTGGAAACGTTTTGATAAGATGCCAAATAATTGGTATTCACTTTTAAGGAAAGTTATTGGATTTTTGTTGAGGCTTTAGCGCTGGAGACTCAAACTTTTATCCAATGATTTTTGCTGGAGTGACAAAGATATTGTGGTAGATATTGGGCATAAATTTTATTGTGTTGTTTTGAAAATAGTGGATTTTTTCTGAACGGAATTTATTTGGATTTTTGCTATTGTTTAGACGGTGTGTGCTAGGAATTTCTGAAATTTTGCAAAAAAAATTGAGAGTTCGTCCAGTTCAATGTTCGAAACTCTCAAGCTATTGTTGTTGAATTTTTAAAATCGAATAAACGTTGAGTAAATATTTTTTTTAGCGAATACCTAGTAGTTCAACGTCAAAAACTAGGGTTGCATCGGGAGGAATAACGCCACCAGCTCCACGGGAGCCGTAGCCTAGTTCTGCTGGAATAACTAATGTTCTTTTGCCACCGGGCTTCATGGCGATCACGCCTTCGTCCCAGCCTTTAATGACTTGACCAACGCCAATGACGAAGGAAAAAGGTTCATTTCGCTTCAGGGAGCTATCGAAAACTGTGCCATTGAGCAGTTTGCCTGTGTAGTGGACAGTCACCATTTCTCCTTCCATTGGTGTGTCGCCTTCGCCGACTTTTTCTTCGATGTATTCTAGTCCGGACTCGGTTGTTTTAAGCTCTGATACTTTTATTCCTAAAGCTTTCAATGCTTCTTGTTTGTCCATTTCTACAGTTTCCTCTGCGGGGTTTGCCGCAATTTTTACAACCTCTTGTATTGGTATCGTCTCGTCGGCGATCGCCGGTTGACTGCCAATATTGAATACAGCAGAGGTAATGAGCATTACGCTACAGATCACAACGATGCCAAAGCTTATCCAGATTTCTCGCATAAATTTTTATACTTGTTTGTATACTCCTGAGATCTCAAATTCTTTTATATATTAGCGAGCTAACGCCATTGCTTATTTTCTAATTCTCGCACCTGGCGTTCAAGGCGATCAATGCGTCCCCGTAGTTCATTCATTTCTGCTTGGTTTGGTACACCAAGATCCTGGAGCACATTGCGAATTTGTCGCTCAAAGTAAGCCTCTGCATTGCCCTGCTCCATTTTGAGCTGATTCATCATGTCATCGATCATGTTTTTGGCTTGGTCTGGGTTGATGGTACCGTCTTTGACCCATTGATCGCTTGCTTCTTTGACCTTTTCGGCCACAATTGAGGTTGTGCCAATGCCGAACATAACCATCTGTTGCAGCCAGTTGTTGTTATCCATGATGTGAGCGTTGTCTTCCTAAAAGTTTGCAACCGTAAGCTAGAATAGCTTAGCGAAATTGAGGGTTGTTCTTTTTATTATGCCTGCTTCTTCTGATTCCAATCGTACGGCTTTTGTCACTCGTGTTACGGGTGAGACGGATGTTAAAGTGCGGGTCAATCTCGATGGAACTGGTAAGTGCGAGGTAGAGACTGGTGTGCCTTTTTTAGATCATATGTTGCACCAGCTTTGTTCCCACGGGTTACTCGATTTGGAGATTGATGCTAAGGGTGATTATGAAATTGATGATCATCATACTAATGAGGATGTGGGCATTACTCTCGGTCAGGCGATCGCCAAGGCAATTGGAGATCGTAAAGGCATTCATCGTTTTGGTCATTTTCTTGCGCCGTTAGATGAGGCGCTCGTGCAAGTGGCCCTGGATTTTTCGGGTCGCCCCCATTTGACCTATGGCCTAGACATTCCCACTGAGCGGGTGGGAACCTACGATACGCAGCTTGTGCGGGAATTTTTTGTGGCGATCGTTAACCACACTCAGATGACCATTCATATCCGTCAACTGGATGGTATTAATTCCCACCATATTATTGAAGCCACCTTTAAAGCCTTTGCCCGGGCAATGCGGATGGCCTTAGAAATTGACCCCCGTCGAGCGGCCACTATCCCTAGCTCTAAGGGTGTGCTTTAAAATCTTAAAAATTGAGTCAATCTGGTTGAGGCAATGGGATTAAAAGTTGCGAAAAAAAAATCAACGGCGATCGCCCTAACCTTTGCACTATTTTTTTAATGTCAAACAATAACAAACAGTAAAGGAAAACAAAAATAAAACATTTGTTCTGTTTTAAGAAAACGATAAATTGGCTTCTATGAATACGCTCGTACTAAATTGATACATTTCTAAATTTTTTGGGCGAAAAACAAGTACATAAATATTGATAGTTGCAAAATACGCGCAAGAATAGACGAAAACATGCCAAAAAATGCTGAAAAGTTAAAAGACGTGATTACAATGGCATTTATTGGTAATCCGTTGTTTCTGGAATCCGAAATATCAGCATGGCAGTCGCTCCTAGACCTTGGCAAACACCTCAGCTTCCGGCTCAGCCCCGTAGGCGAAAGTTTGTGCAGCGAAGCTCTAATTTTAAACCTGCTAAACCTGCCAAACCTGCCATTGCTCCCACGCCAGTTATCCCCCTCAAGGCTTCCACTGCATCGTCCAAACAAAGTCCTGCGCAAGCACCTCACAAGCAATTAAAATTATTGGGTATGGGTCAACGATTTACACAATTTTTGGCGATCGCCACCATCGGCACAGCCATAGGACTATACGCCTCCACAGTCTATAACCAAAAAGCTTGGGGCGATGCCTATGCCAAGCTTGATCGCCTACGAGATGACGAACAAGGATTTGTCACCAACAACGAAAGCATCAAGCAGCAACTCGTGGAACAGTCAGAAGAACCGGACGTGCCACTAGAGACACCAAAACCTGACCATAACGTTTTTGTCCCAGCCCCACCCTCAGTAAAATTGCATCCCCAAACAAAGCCTAGCTTGCAGCCGATCAACAACCAAGCACCCATTGGCTACTAGGGATTGCGCTGTTCTCTTAGGAGAAAGAGATTTCTTGAACTAAGATCAGTAATGTTCAAACTCGACGTACTATCTTCGCTGATATGACCGTTAACCGATCTCGCCCCTCAAGGTCTCAGCAACTCAAACACTCGGCTCCGCATCGCCGTACCAATGCAACAAAAAAGCGCAAAAAGATGAAAACCGTTGGCGGTAATACGCTGCAATCACGATTAGTTTTGATTTGGCTAATTTTCTTTTGCGGTATTACTGGTCTCATTGGTCGCGTTTTATATCTCCAAGTGTTCCAATACGAACGCCTCAACACAATGGTGGAGAATCAGCAACGGGTGACATTGCGTCCTTATATCCCTCGTCGCACGATTATTGACCGCGATGGTAATGCTTTAGCCATTGATCAAATTGTCTATAGTCTTTACGTTCATCCCAACGGTTTTAATCTGCCAACTAGGCTTAAAGAAGGTACACCAGAGTATGCCTCCCAGGACGTTTATCGTTATGTTGCCTACCATCTTGCGGCAGTTCTGCCGGATCAAGATGCGGCCGAGCTTGAACAAAAGTTTCGCAGCGAAGAAAGTGGTATCTTACTCACCCATTACCTTGAGAGTGATGTGGCTAATACAATTCGCGATCTCCGCTTAGATGGTGTGGAGCTGGTTAATCGTTTTGCTCGTTTTTATCCCCAAAAGGAGGTGGCGGCAGAGGTGATTGGCTTTGTGGATTTTGACCATGTTGGCCAAACGGGGGTAGAGTTTAAACAAAAGCATCTCATTCAGCGGGATCCCGTTGTGCTTCAGCTGACGCGTGCGGGTAATGGTGCGTTGTTGCCATCGAATTTGGAGGCTGGTCTTCTGAAATATGATGATTGGCAGGTAAAGCTCACCCTTGATTTGACCTTGCAGCGAGTGGCGCGGGACTCTTTAAAAAAACAAATGGCGGCCTACAATGCGAAGCGGGGTGCTGTCATTGTGATGGATGTTCATTCTGGGGATCTGTTGACTTTGGCGAGTGAACCTACCTATGACCCGAATAAATATTTTTCCTATTCGCCGGAAGAGCAAATTAATCTTTTTAAAAACTGGGTTGTTTCCGATCTCTATGAACCGGGCTCTACGTTTAAGCCGATTAATGTGGCGATCGCCCTAGATGCCGGCGTAATCCAACCGGAAACCATCGTTTACGACGCAGGTCAAATGATCATTAACACTTGGCCAATTAGAAACCATGACTTCGACCAGCGGGGTGGTTATGGCTATGTCGATGCCGCCAAAATTTTACGTGTATCAAGCAATATCGGCATGGTGCAATTAATGCAAAAAATTAGCGTCGATGACTACTATGACAAATTACAGGCACTGAATATCGAAAAAGGAACAGGTGTAGATTTGCCCGGGGAAGCCGTTGGCTTTATTAAAAATCGCGAGACCTTTACAGCGGGTCAAATTGAGGCCGCCACAAGCTCCTTTGGCCAGGGCTTTACGCTGACCCCCCTAAAGCTTGTTCAACTCCATGCGGCCTTAGCAAATGGCGGTAAATTAGTGAAACCTCGTGTTGTACAGGGGTTGATTGATAGTAAGGGGGAATGGCAAACTATCGAGAATGAAGCAGAGGCCACCGATGCAACTCCGGCAGCACCAGTGCAGATCTTTTCACCGACAGCGGCACGGCAGGTGGTAGAGATGATGGAAACGGTCGTTGATGACGGTAGTGGTAAAGCTTCGAAAATTGCGGGCTATCGTATTGCGGGTAAAACGGGTACGGCACAAAAGGCAAAAAACGGTGTCTATTTGGTGGGTAAAAAAATTACGAGTTTTGTTAGTATTTTTCCCGTTGAAAAGCCACAGTATGTAGTGTTGGCCATTGTGGATGAACCGACCGCGCCCAATTCCTATGGTGGAACGGTTGCCGCGCCCATTGTGCGAGATGTCCTAGAAGTCTTGATCGCTAAGGAGGCGATCGCCCCAGTAACAGGAACAAGCGCCTCAGATTGAATCAAAGATCTATTCAGCTAAAAAAACTAAGATTTGCCCCACCGGAAAATGGCACAGCCCCAAGATAACCCTGCACCAAAACCAGAAGTCACAATGGTTTGACCCACTTTGATTTTTCCTGCTTGGATCGCTTCGTCTAGGGCAAGGGGAATCGAGGCTGCAGAAGTATTGCCGTACTCATGTAAATTGGCAATTACCTTTTCAGCAGGGAGTTTTAAGCGTTTAGCGACGGCATCAATAATCCGTTGATTAGCCTGATGTAAAATGAGCCAATCAATATCATCCACACCAATCTCAGACCGAAACAATGTTTTTTCGACAACCTCTGGGACTTTAGCCACCGCAAAGCGATAGACTTCGCGCCCATTCATGGTGACAGCTTGGTATTCGCCTTTTTGAATTGTCAGATCATGGACGAGGTACTTGGGGTTTGCCTGATAAGACAAGTTAAGGCAATGATTTTGACTGCCATCGCTATACATTTCAAAGCCGAGGAGTTGGTCTACTTCATCCCGCTGACAGACCACAGCGCCAGCACCATCGCCAAATAAAACACAAGTCGTGCGATCGCCCCAGTCAACCCAGCGAGACAAAATATCTGCACCAATGACAACGACATTTTGAAAAGCACCTGTCCGGAGATACTGGGCAGCCGTCACTAAACCAAACACGAAACCAGAACAAGCCGCCGTTAGATCAAAAGCAACCGCATTTCTCGCGCCGATCAAATGCTGTACTTTAGCCGCACTACCAAACAAGTCATCAGGTGTTGATGTGGCCAATAGCACCAAATCAATATCTTCCGGTTGGAGATGGGCCGAGGCGATCGCCCGTGTTGCCGCAGTTGCCGCCAGCTCACTTAAACTACCGCCCTCTTCAAGCAAATGCCGATTGCGAATACCCGTACGCGTCCGAATCCAGTCATCCGAGGTTTCTACTAACTGGCTAAGATCATCATTTTGGACAACCGCTTGGGGAGTCGCAGAGCCGCTCCCCGTAATGGCAATACCTGCCCCATCAAATTTCAATGCTCGACTCCCTTACTTCCTCGGAGATGAATCACTTGATAGTAATTCATTAAATGCCTTTTTTCTATTATCCTTCCTTGGCGACGGCTTGTTTCACGAGCTCCTGATGCTCCTCCGTGTAGCTTTGAATCCGTTGAATAACTTCATTGTCGATCGCCTCTTTCGCTAAGCGAATGGCATTAAAAATTGACGGAGCCTTCGAGCTACCATGGCTAATAATACAAACACCCGCGACACCAAACAGCAGTGCACCACCATGCTCTGCATGGTCGACCCTTTGTTTAATACGCTTGAGATTCGGCTTTAAAACTAACGCCCCAGCCTTACCACGGATACCCCGGGGGAGTTCTTCCTTCAGGATTTGCAAAAGTACAGAACCAACAGATTCGGCAAATTTCAGAAGAATATTTCCTGTAAAGCCATCACAAACAACGACATCAAAATCTCCAGAGAGTACATCACGGCCTTCGGCATTGCTCTTAAAGGGGATCGCTGGATTGTTTGTCAACAGCTCATGGGTCTTTAAAGCCAGTTCATTGCCCTTCGAAGGTTCCTCACCAATATTTAGCAGACCGACCTGAGGCTCTTTATTGCCCAGTACATATTTGCTGTAAATCGTTCCCATTAAGGCAAATTGCTCTAAATATTTGGGTTTACTATCAACATTGGCACCAACATCAAGGACAATCACGGATCGATCGGGGTCTAATGTCGGGAAAACAGCACCGATCGCCGGACGGTCAATACCTTTAATGCGTCCAAGTTTTAAAAGGGCTGCCGCCATTGCCGCACCAGAATGTCCCGCTGAAACCACAGCGTCAGCTTGCTTTTTACGGACAAGCTTCATGGCGAGGTTGATCGACGCT
Organism: [Limnothrix rosea] IAM M-220; assembly: GCF_001904615.1. NCBI lineage: Bacteria > Bacillati > Cyanobacteriota > Cyanophyceae > Chroococcales > Geminocystaceae > Picosynechococcus > [Limnothrix rosea] IAM M-220. Next base: position 15,872 of record NZ_MRBY01000029.1, on the reverse strand, counting down.
TTGGGTTTACGACGAATGGCCACAAGGGGCTCTTCACACATTTCAACAACCCCTTCTGCTTCAATAACATGCACAAAATCAGTAGGGATTTTCGCATGTTTATCTAGATATCTTTTTATAAGTTCAGGGTCACCAACGAGGAAGACTTCCACCTCAAGTTCTTCTACTGCTCTAATTGCTCCAGCAACGATTTCTTCGGGAGCATAATCTCCCCCCATAGCGTCTATAGCTATTCTCACGCGTGTTGATGACATATTGGTCTGGAATAAATGCCTCCCACATATTACCAGAAGGCTGATTCGTCCTTAGTGTAAGTAGTGAAGAATTTTCGATGATATTATCGGTGGTCAAATGGCATCTTTTTTTCTTGCCCTTATACTGCTGTAGAAATGGTTTAGCTGCATCTCATGTTAAAAGCGATTAGTTTCGGACTTGCTGGTTTTGTGACAAATTTCCTGCAACCGGATGTACCGCCAGATATTATTCCCTATCGTCCGTTGGTTTGGGAAAGTGCTGCCGTTTTTCAGCTTAGTTATCAAGATGATCCTACGGTTCAACAGCTTGTGGAACGCTACATTAATCAGCTAGGGGAGCAGGGTAAGTCTATTAATCGTCAAGGGATTTGGATTCAGTCCCAGTGGGTTCCCCTTGGTCAACATCAAGGAACCCAAGCTCTGTCTGCGGCTTCGCTCACCAAAGTGGCAACGACTTTAGCCGCCATTAATAAATGGTCTCTCACCCATCAGTTTCAAACGGCTATTTATCGGACAGGCTCGGTCAATAATGGTGTACTAAATGGCGATTTGATTATTGCAGGGGGCAGTGATCCGTTGTTTGTGTGGGAAGAGGCGATCGCCGTTGGTAATGCCCTGAATGCAGCAGGTATCCGTCAGGTACAGGGCAACCTCATTGTCGTGGGTGACTTTGCGATGAACTACGCCATTGACCCGATAGTGTCTGGCCAAACGCTACGCATGGGCATAGATCATCGTCTGTGGAATGATGAGGCTAGTCGTCAACATCGCAGTATGAAAGCAGGCACAGCTAAGCCTCAAGTGGCGATTTCAGGCAATGTCCAACGGGCAGAAGCCTTGCCGGGTAATGCAGCAAAAATACTAGTACATCGATCATTAGTGTTATCAGAAATTCTAAAACTGATGAATATCTACAGCAACAACGCGATCGCCGAAATGATTGCCCAAAATCTTGGCGGTGGCCCCCAAATGGGTAAACAAGTTGCCCAAGATCTAGAGATTCCCGAAAACGAACTACAGCTGATTAATGGCTCTGGACTAGGCGTTGAAAATCGCATCTCCCCAAGAGCAGCAGTCATGATGTTTCAGGCAATTGATCGTTCCATCGACTCCGAGACCCTTGCCATTTCCGATTTATTTCCCGTTGCCGGACGAGATACACGCGGCACCATGATTGACCGCAAAATGCCAAAAGGAATTATTGCCAAAACCGGAACCCTCAACCAAGTCAGTGCCTTGGCGGGCATGATTCCGACAAGTGAACATGGCGACGTTTGGTTTGCCATCATTAATAACGGCACATGGGATATTCGCGGCTATCGCAAGCAACAGGATCAACTATTACAAAGTCTCGATGGCCATTGGCAGCTAACACCACTAGCTTCTATGTTGATCGATATTTCTAAAGACTTTTTCGGTAATCCTGAGCGTATCGAACTGGTTTCCAGTGCTGCTCTAGTGAACGATGGGACTTCATCTGAGTAACGGGATCGACTAAAACAAGACTATTGAGAGTGCTCAATATTGCATAGACCTCTTCCATAAGCCTGTAAATTGAACAAATCAATAATGGTTTCGAGTTAAAAAAGAAGATTTTGCAAAAATCCTAATGAGAGCAGCTTGTCGCAGTATTACGCAAAATCAAACCTTAATCCCCTGTGCCAATGATGGGGCTTTTGCTCTAAACGCCGTCAATAGCAACGAACCCGTGACTTCAGCTGAACAAATTTCTCCGTTGCCCTGATTTGACGCAAAAAGAAAATCCCCCGCCAACGCAGCAGAGGATTTTGAAAACAAGCCATTAAAGACTTTGTGGCTTTATAAATGGCTATTTATATTGTGAGATTGGCTCAATTTCCGGCGCGCGGAAAAATGCCAGATCAGACGCATTGGCCTTAGCCATCTGATTTAAGCTGGGCACGGAAGCACGCAACACTTCTGTTAGGTGCTCTGTGGTGGAAGCATAAATCTGGGTGACGGCTTTTGGATAAAGGCCGATACCAATGATTGGAATGAGTAAGCAGGCAACAATAAACACTTCCCGTGGCTCTGCATCTACAAGGGCTTCGTGTTCGACCAGCTCTTTATTCTCCGGGCCGTAAAGGATTTCCCGCAACATGGAGAGGAGATAAATAGGCGTAAGAATAACACCGATCGCCGCCAAGATAACGACAATGACACGGAAAGTGGGGCTATAGGCATCACTGGTGGCAAAACCGACGAAGACCATCAGCTCTGCCACAAAACCACTCATACCCGGCAAGGCGAGGGAGGCAAAAGAGCAGGTTGTCCACATGGCAAAGATTTTTTTCATCTTCTTACCAACGCCGCCCATTTCATCAAGCATGAGGGTGTGGGTGCGGTCGTAGGTAGAACCGACCATAAAGAAGAGGCTGGCTCCAATTAAACCGTGGGAAATCATTTGCAGCATTGCGCCGCTGGTTCCTAGGTCAGTGAAGGATGCCATCCCGATGAGCACAAAGCCCATGTGGGAAATGGAGGAATAGGCAATTTTGCGTTTGAGGTTGCGCTGGGCAAAGGATGTCAAGGCAGCATAAACAATGTTGACAACACCTAAAATGACGAGCACTGGGCCAAAAAGGGCGTGGGCATCGGGTAACATCCCGGCATTCATCCGCAATAGGGCATAGCCACCCATCTTAAGGAGGATCCCGGCGAGGAGCATGTGTGCTGGTGCTGTTGCTTCACCGTGGGCATCGGGCAACCAAGTGTGTAGTGGAAAAATGGGAAGTTTTACGCCGTAGGCGATGAGTAAACCGCTGTACAAAAGAAGTTGGAGGTTCAGACCAAAGTCTTTGTTGGCGATCGCCGTCATGTCGAAGGTGACCGTATCACCGTGGAACGCCATGGTGAGGGCTGCGATTAAAATAAAGAGCGATCCCCCGGCGGTGTAAATAATAAACTTAGTCGCTGCATAGAGACGTTTTTTACCGCCCCAAATGGAGAGAATGAGATATACCGGGACAAGCTCTAGCTCCCATGTAAAGAAAAACAAGAGCATATCTTGTACCGCGAAGACCGCAATCTGACCGCCGTACATCAGCAGCATCAGAAAGTAGAACAATTTTGGCTTAAAGGTAACCGGCCAAGCTGCAAGGGTGGCAAGGGTCGTAATAAAACCAGTAAGCAAAATCAGGGGCATGGACAGACCGTCTGCACCGACTGACCAACGGAGGCCGATCGCCTCAACCCAGGTATAGCTTTCAGTGAGTTGCAGCTCAGAGCTACTAAAGTCATAGCTCGTGTAGAAGGCGGCAACGATAATGGTGAAATTGATAAGACCTACAGTTAGGGCGAACCATCGTACTGTTTTACCGTCTTTATCTGGGATGATCGGCAGAAATAAAGCTGCAACGATGGGAAATAGAATAATCGTGGATAACCACGGAAAATTGGCAAAATCCATACAAACTCAAGTAATGGCTGTTTTCTTAAACAAATAAAACGTCTAATCAGATGTCGTGCTGGGAAGGTGAGGCGATCGCCAACGGCTAGGGCATATTAGGATGTCCTCCACTGCTTCGATAGACCTCTACTGTTACTTGTACCATTCTGAAATTGGGGTGAGCACTTGATCGCAGGAACTGCAATACTCCTTAACTTTGAACAGTTTTGTGACAAACTGAAACACCGACAACATTGGCATAACCCCCCTAAAACTTTCTAAATTATTAATGAAATTTTCCCGCTTTTTGTGCAGCTGTCATTACATTTGCTAACACGATAAAAACATCAAAAAAAAGACCCTATGACTACGACCTTCCAAGAAATTTCGGTACAAACCCTTGCAGAAAAAATGGCGATCGCCAAAGAACTAGACCAAGATTTACAGCTCATTGATGTGCGAGAACCCCAAGAAATAGAGATCTGCTCCATCGACGGCTTTAAAGTACTTTCTCTGAGCAAATTTGAAGAGTGGTCCCCCACAATTACCCAAGACTTCGACCCCACCATGCCAACCTATGTCCTTTGTCACCACGGCATGCGCTCTGCCCAAATGTGCCAGTGGCTACAACAAAATGGCTTTACCAATCCCATCAATATTATGGGTGGCATCGATGCCTATTCCCTAAGCGTTGACCGCAGCGTACCCCGCTACTAGTCAAAAGGAAGAAATCAGCTATACTAGCTGCCACAGATTGAGTTTATTTCTTAAAATAAAGCAATCTTTTTTATGGATCCTATGACGAACAAAATTAATATTTCTTTAACACTTGCCACATAATTTACGGGCTTAACCTGTTCCCCATTACACTTTATGGCTGCTCAAAATATTCTTAATCCGAGATACCAAAATATTTTTCGGGCAACGGTCAATCACTATATTTCTACCGCTGAACCCGTTGGGTCTAAAACCCTAGTCAAGGAATATGATTTTCAGGTGAGCTCAGCCACGATTCGGAATGTCATGGGGAAACTCGAAAAGGCAGGTTTTTTGTATCAACCCCACGTATCTGCGGGGCGTATTCCGTCCGATTCTGGCTATCGTTTTTATGTCGATGAATTGTTAACACCAAATCACCAGACACGCCAAAAAGTCCGTCAGACGCTCCATCAACAGTCCGATGAACAGCTTTGGGGTCTAGAAGCGACCCTAAAGCAAGCTAATCAGATTTTGGCGACTTTGAGTGGCTATATTGCCTTAATTACTGTTCCCCAGCAACACCATGCCAGATTGCGACATTTGCAGTTACTGCCTCTCTCGTCAAACAAAATTATTATGGTTGTGGTGACTGATACGTTTCAGCCCCAATCTGTTGCCCTAGAGCTAGAGTCCGATCCCGATGAATTGGCAATTCTCGCGAATTTTTTAAATCATCATCTCCAAGGGCGATCGCTGGAAGAGATTTCTAGACTAGACTTAGAAGCGCTAGATCAGGATTTTCGCCACTGTGCCGAGGTGTTACAAACGGTGTGCCAAACGGTTGCCAAGGTGAATCAGAGTAATATTTCGACACCGATTTTAGTCCATGGCATTTCTGAAGTACTGCGCCAACCTGAATTTTCGCAACTGACGCAACTACAGACACTTTTGCATCTCATCGAGGCGCGCCAGGAGCAGCTCGTCCCGGTAATGTTTAACCGTGATGGCGATGAGCGTACAACGCTGATCCACATTGGTGTAGAAAATCCCCTAGAACCTATGAAAACCTGCGCCATGGTTTCCGCCAACTACTACCAAGAAGAAGTCCCCGTTGGTAGTGTCGGTGTGATTGGCCCAACGCGGATGTTCTATGAAAATGCGATCGCCCTTGTGGAAGCTACCGCCGACTATATTTCTGCCAGCCTCACAGCCCAACCGGAATTAGCCTAAACTCTGGTGTGTAATAAACACGGTGGCTCCATAGAGTGAGACCAAAGATAGACCTAAAGTAACCCTTCTAATTGCTGACGAATACGCTCTAGCTCATCATCAGACAGATCACTTTCATCTTCACTTTCTGTTTTTTCTGACTTTTCTGCTTTTGCCTCATAGCTACCAGACTCGCTCCAGTCAGTTTCGTCGACATTATTCTCTGGTGGTACAGCTAATTGTCCGGGGGCGATGCGATCATAGCCGTAGTCAGCACCTTCACAAAATTCGATAATGTCTCGATCTTCCATGCCTTCTACCGTCACTGGCGGAAAATCTTGAGCCTCCAACATTAGAGCAAAGCGAGTCGCATCATCTTTATCTTCAAACATTAAGATCTTGTTGCGATCGCCCTCTTGGAGCGTGTGAATACCCTCGTTTTCGGTACGGGCATTAAATAAAAGGACGTAGACTAAACTCATAGATGATCTTCTCACTAACTAACATTTTCTCAAATCGAAGTTATTGCAAAGATTAAAGCGGGGATTCCGTTTGAGGTTGGCTTAAATATCATAATCATAGGACGGCGTGGGTGTATTGAAAAACTCGGGACTACTTGCCCCAATTAAAAGTGCTAACTAGACTATTGTGTTGGCGGGTAACCTGTTGCCATGGTCATTTTCCCCATTAGAAAAAAGAGTTCTAATCAGTCATCTCAGCCAGCTTGAGGAGTTTTACGTGTCTTATTTTCGCTTATTGTTTGCCACCATTGGCTTGAGTTTTAGCTGTTTGACAATACCGGCGATCGCCCAGATTACGCCCACGGCAAACACAACCAATACCGTCGTTACAAATAATGGTGAAAACTGGAATATTTCTGGCGGGATCACTTCTGGGGATGGTCATAATCTATTTCACGATTTTCAGGATTTTAATGTCGGTACAAATCAAAGTGCGACATTTGTCAGTACGCCAGCGATTCAAAATATTTTGTCTAGGGTCAGTGGCGCTAATCCTTCTCTAATTGATGGTTTGCTTAGTGTTGGTGGTAGTAATGCCAACCTATATTTAATCAATCCTAGTGGCATTGTTTTCGGTGAAAATGCCCAATTAAATTTATCAGCGGACTTTACTGCAACTACGGCTACAGGAGTCGGTTTCGGTGATGCTCCTTGGTCAGGGGCAACGAATTATGCAGAGCTTGTTGGTACGCCCAACCAATTTTTCTTTGATGGTACTGGCGGCATTATTAATGGCGCAGATTTAGCGGTTAATGCAGGCCAAAGGATTAATCTTTTTGCTTCACAGATTATCAACACAGGTTCACTGACCGCGTCAGGGGGAACGATCAATCTCACGGCTGTACCGGGTACAAATACGCTACGACTATCCCAAGCTGGTCAATTGCTTAATCTCGAATTTAATCATGGTGCGCCGACAACTTTTGTTGATATTCCTCGTTTGTTGACAGGACATGATTTAGAGACGGGTGTCACTTTAAATAATGGCGCGGCCAAGCTAAGCGCTACGAATGTAACTATTTCCAGTGATTCTGGGGATTTATTTTTTAGTGGGGCGCTAGATGTCAGTGGTAATACTGGTGGTGTAGCCACATTACTGGGTCAAGAAATGATTCTCACCGGAGCCAATATCGATGGGTCTGGCTTGAATGGCGGCGGTGAAATCTATATTGGAGGCGATCGCCAAGGACAGGGCTTATTCACAAATGCCAATAATGTTTTTGTTGACCAAAATTCGAACATTACAGCGGCGGCGATCGCCGCAGGAGATGGCGGTAAAGTCATTGTCTGGTCTGACCAATCGACATTTTTCTATGGCAACATCAATGCAAAAGGCGGACGACTGGGTGGCGACGGCGGTTTTGTCGAAGTCAGCGGTAAACAATATCTTGATTTTCAAGGGCGAGTTGATCTGCGATCGCCCCTAGGCCAAGACGGACAACTGCTTTTAGACCCCACAGATATCACCATTTCCAACAGCACAACAAGTCCAAGCCTCAATTTTGCTGCCGGAACCTTTAGCGATCCCAGTAACAGCCCCTCAAACCTCAACATTATCACCCTACAAAACCAACTAGCTCTAGGCAATGTCCTAGTCACCACCGCCTCCGGTAACACTGATTTAGGCAACATTACCGTCACCGCCCCCATTACTTGGTCCAGTGGCAACGCCCTCGAACTCAGAGCAGACAACGACATCATTGTCAGAGCAGATATCACCAGTACAAATCAAGACTCAGCACTGACCCTCACCGCAAATAACGACATTAAGCTCGAAGGAACCATTCAAATTGGGGCATTTGATAGCTCCACCATGACCATAAACTTCGTCGCCGATGCAGACGGTAATAGCACAGGCACAGTAACCCAAGGCAATAACGTCATCTTAGAAAATGGGTTTGACTTTGACGAATCAGATTTTGATGGTGAATTTGGAGATGAAGAATTCGGAGATGAATTTGATGATGAATTTGGCGACGACGAGTTTGATGATGAATTTGACGATGAGTTCGGCGACGACGAGTTTGATGATGAATTTGATGATGAATTTGGCGATGATGACGAAGAATTTGGTGAAGGAGAAGAAGACGACGAATTTGACGAAGACGATGAAGAATTTAGTGAAGGAGAAGAAGACGACGAATTTGACGAAGACGATGAAGAGTTTGCAAGCGATTTTGACTATGAATACGAATATGAAGATGGCGACTGGAGCGATGAAGAATATGAGGATTTAGAAGACGATTTTTTTGATGACTATGGTGATCACTTTGGTTTATCGGCGAAACCAAGTACAAACTTTGACGCAGTGCAATCAAAACTGGCTGAGATTCAATCTTTACTCGATATTGAGCCTGCCATTATCTATGTGGCATTTCGAGAAAAAGAATCGCGAGGCACAAAACAATCGTCAAAACAGACCATTGGCAAAGACAACAATATTCTGTGGCAATTCGACGAAAATGCCCGCCAAAATTATCTTGATGTGGGTCGAGAAGTCCGCGATGATGATGAATTAGAACTCGTGATGCTGACTGCTAGTGGCAAAGTTGTGCGTCGCCGCATCGTTGGCAGTAGTAGAGAAGCTATTTTGCAAGCGTCACGCTCCTTCCACCGCAGCGTTACGGCTCCCCGTTTAGGTAAATCCTATTTACGTTCTGCGCAGTATTTCTATGATCTGCTGATCAAACCCCTTGAGGCGGAGCTCAACGAATCTCAAATCGACAATTTGACGTTTGTAATGGATCGTGGGCTGCGGACTCTACCTTTGGCGGCACTGCATGATGGTGAAGAGTTTGTCATCGAAAAGTATAGTGTGGGTATGATGCCTAGCTTTGCTTTGACCCAAACGGACTATGTCAATTTACGAGAAAGTCAGGTGCTGGCCATGGGGGCTTCGGAATTTCAGCAGCAAAGTGATTTGCCTGCGGTGCCTGTGGAGTTGTCGGTCATTGCCGATCGCCTCTGGGAAGGTGATGTTTACTTGGAAAATCAATTTACAGTAGAGCGTTTACTAGCGGCGCGCGATCGCCAAGAGTACGGCATTTTACACCTTGCCACCCATGGTGAATTTTTGCCGGGAGCACTGGATCGTTCCTATATTCAGTTTTGGGATCAACGCTTATCCCTAGCTGAGTTGCCACAATTACAACTCAATAATCCACCGATCGAGTTGCTGGTTTTATCTGCTTGTCGAACGGCGTTCGGTGATCCCAATGCGGAACTCGGTTTTTCTGGTTTGGCGATCGCCTCTGGTGCTAAATCGGCGATCGGGAGCCTCTGGTATGTCAGCGACGAAGGAACCTTGGGACTAATGACGCAGTTTTATCAAGAACTACAATCTGCACCAATTAAAGCCGAAGCACTACGACAAGCACAGTTAGCTTTGCTGAAGGGAGAAGTGCGGCGAGAAGGAGCCAATCTCATTACACCCGAAGGCACAATTCCACTACCGGATGCCGTGGCACGCCTGCGAACGACAGATCTAACCCATCCCTATGTTTGGAGTAGCTTTAGTTTGGTGGGAAATCCTTGGTAAGACTGGTTGCTCAGGTCTAACAGTTTTTAAACTGACACAAAGCCTCCGCCAAGGTTAATCAAAGGACGTTATAACCGAGTAAATAAGCATAAACAAGGGAGACTTCCCCAAACCAGAGCCGCTACTCTAAAACTAACTCCGTCATCAACTGTCCATTGGGAACTTTTTACAGCGCCTATTCATCTAGATGACTAGGGAGGGATCTCCTCGGAATATAAACTCCTCAATTAATAAGCCTTTGAGCTTAGCAAAACCATGACAACATTCTCTTCTAAACTTACCTTCGCTGCGGCAGCTTGTGGAGCGTTTTTACTTGCCGCAGCGCCGGCGATCGCCCAAAGTGAATTTACTATTACCTCCACTGGCTCTGGCATTAGCATTTCAGCAAATGGTCAACCAATATCAGGTCAAATTAGTGGCACAGCTGGCGGTAACAAAGATAGTGGCGGCTGTGGTTGGATCAGTAATCAAGCAAACCATACCTTCTCTGTTAATGCCAACAGTATGGTTTCCATGAAAATCCAAGTAAATAGCCCCAGTGGTCAAACAAATATTCCCTACACACTCATGATTAAAGATGCCAATAATCCTGAAGCAAGTTCTTTTTGTGCGATCGCCGCTCCCGGTATTCCCGCTGAAATCAGTGGTGTTTGGAGTCAAGAAGGCAATTACCAGATTTTTGTAGGTAACTTTGAAAGCTCTTCCAACCGTGATTCCTATGTTTTGAGTATTTCCGACTAATGACTTCGTTTTCCCCACTAGGATTGAGAATATCGTTATTTCACCTTAAAGCGAAACAGGAATATCCTCTAAAACTTTTATCTATAAACCATAAAGCTTAAGACACTGGATAGACTGCTAACCCTTGTCCTATAGGGGTTTAAACCCTTAAGCCCCTAGCAATCTTGCTGACAGTGACCATAGCAGAAGATAACCTGCTAACCCTTAAAAAAATCAGTCAGAATAACCAAAAAATTTGCCACACTCCTCGATTCAGTGATTCAGTGGGGCAGCCCAGAATCCTTGCACAAAAACAATACTCTGACAAAAAGAAAAACCTCCCAGAACTAGGAGGCTTTTTTAATGAATTTAGTTTAATGGGCGTTTTTAGCGCTTAACCGCAGGCTCAAAGCTGGGCACGACAACATCTGCATTTTGCTTAGTCAAAGTGTTGTATAGCTTCTCTGTGTTGGGGAAGTTCGCCGCCGGAAGCGTTGGGAAGCGACGATAAGGCACAACATCCTCACCAAAGTTCTCTGCATACTCTACACTATTCACCATTGCACCGATAAAGGCCTTAAGACCCTCTGCTGCAAGGATTTGGTTGTACTTTTGAATTTCCTTTTGATCCTGAGGTGCACGCCCCAAGAAATGCTTTGTACCCATCTCAATCACCTTAGTGTTGGGATATGGAGTATAAAACTCTTTCTGGTAAAGCTCGGAACAACCTAAACCTTCAATGAATTCCTTCATGTTGATCTCGCGATTGCCGAGACGGCTCTCAAGACCGGTGAATTGAGCCTCAACAATATATGGGTCAATATCACGCTCAAAGACCTGACGATATGCCGCCGCAATCGTCGCTTTAAGTTCTACCTTATTAAACGTATCGCGGAGCTTGAAAGTCTTAACCTGCTCGCGCTGCACCGTAACCCCTTGCTTGAGGCGATCGCCGACATCCGTGACCGGGAGGTTACTCGTGCTAGAAGTCCCAAGCTCAATAAAGCGAGGTGTCTTCTCAACCTGAACATTCGCACCAATATCTGCACGAATCGCACCCGGACGAGTCTGGCGGAGAGAATAGCCACCGGGCGTTAAATAGCGCTCATAGGGAACCGTATCCTCACCAAACGCTTCCTCATACTCCTTACTATCAATGATTGCATCAATCAAAGCATAGAAACCTTGCTTCGCGCAGAGGTCAAAATAGCTGTTGATTTCCTTACGACCGTAGGTAGGACGACCAAGAAGACGACGGTGCGCATACTCAACTGCCTTACAGACATATAGAGAAGTCCAGTAGGTTTTCCGATACACATCCGATTTTGCAAGGGCACGGATAAATTCGCGCAGGGTAATATCGCCATTCTCTAGCTGAATTTCAGCGACTTTTTGGCGTTGACCGTCATAGACCATGCGACCGAATACCTGACGGTAGGCAGCAGCAATAACCTTTTGAGTTTCCGTCTCAGAAAAGCTAACACTAGGATTTCCTTTCCCAGAAACAGGCAACTCATTGTTGAGACGGAATACCTTCGCGCCAAGGGTTCCCGGCTGAGTCGGTCTTGCTTTCGGATTACTGAGCTGGTTATTGATACCGGGGCCACGGTGAATCAATATGCGGCGAGTATCTTTACTAAAGGGGGCAGGACTGCTGCTGGGATTGCGAGTTTCTTTCGGGAAGATAGCGCCGAATTGAATTTCGAGAGGATCATTGCCAGAGCCGTAAACATGCTGATCCGGCAGGGGATTGTTATAGCTGGCGTAGGTTGTGACAAACTGAGGCACTTTACGGAAGGGAGCACTGTATCTGAAAAGATCCTGTTGCATGCCCCAGTTGCGGCATTCTTGGGCTTCTTGGCCTAGACCGCGAATATAAGGAACTGTCTCTTCGCCGAAATAATCGGAATACTCTTGGGAATCAACCAAAGCATCTACTAATGCAGGTAGACCGCCGTCAGAAACAATGGAGAAGTACTCTTGGACTTCTTCACGGGAGGAAGGCCCTCGACCGAGGATGTGACGGAACGCTAATTCGAGGGCACGACTGTTAATAAAGGGCTCAAAGAATTGCTTTCTGTAGAGGGGAGATTTTGCGAGGCGACGAACAAATTCCTTCATGGAAATGTCGCCATTCTTCACCTGGGACTCTAGATAAGAAATTGATTGGCTATAGGCGCGGGTAATATCACGCTCAAAAATCTGACGATAGGCGGCCTTGACCACAGAGTTTTTCTCTAGGGTGGAAAGGCCTGTCTTCATGACAAACTTTTGACGATTTTCAGAGGCATTGAAATAGCTTTGGGGTAGCTCTAAACCCTGTTGGTCTGATTTTGGACGCTGACGTAGCTTGTTGTTAGGAGACTGGGTCTGAATTTCTGTTACTAAGACACCGAAGTATTGGTCGACGATATCTTGGGCACCACTGTCGCCTCGGAACAAGTCACGACAAGCTGCTTTCATTTCTTGTAGTGCAACAACGGTGGCTGGGATAGAACAAGCGTTTTCTAAAACTTCCTTTAAGCCGCGGGTGTTAACGACAAGAATACTGGGATCACCTGCGATGATGGCGTAGGTTGTGTAGCGCAAAAACCAAGCCATATCCCGCAGAGATTTTGTCATGTTACGGGGACCATAGCGAGAAACGCTAATCGGTCGGAAACCGGCTGGGATTGTGCCACTTGCTGAGCCCGTAAATAAACTGCGCACGCCGGAGAAGAGGTTGCCGTCTTTATTTTTTGTCTCGTCGGAGCCTGCGAAGCTGATTTCGTCTCCTAAATCGAAGGATAGTTTTTCGTCGGGATCAAAGGCGGGCTTCTCTAGGTATGCAAGGGGAGAACCACCTGTAAAGATACGGTTCGCTGCCCGGGAAACAATGAGCTGAGAACTCTGTTTTATCGCTTCGGCGATCGCCAAACGTTTGAGTCCAGAAGTGAAATAGGTATCAAGAGAGGTTAATTCACCAGTCTCGAGGAACCGATCTTGCTGCTCTGCTTGGGAAATATTAGAGAGGGGAACGGTTTGATATAACTGGGGGCGGGCCAATGAGCTACCACCGCTGGCTCTAATCGTCATGGACTTTCAACTATCTCCAATCAAAATGTTCAATTTATACGGGCTGGCTGGGAGAGAGTTAGCAAAAGTACTAGATATTCTTGTGCGATCGCTTCTCCCAAAGGCTTTATTAAATGTGATGTTTATCTATTAGCTAGCTCTTAGATTAGAACGTTTCAGGTAGGGAGATGGGGTTTATTAAAAAATATTTCAAAAAATCAACAAAAGCGGGGATCGAAGTTGCACAATACGCGCTGTCCTGTTTTCCTGATACTTTACCTTGCCAAATTCTAAGGATTGAGTGGCTCTTTCTAAGATGAACACCCCCGAAGCACGTCAACAAGCTGTCCGTGAACTTTACAATACTTACCCTTTTCCGCCGGAACCTTTGCTAGATGAACCACCGCCGGGGTACAACTGGCGCTGGCATTGGCAAGCGGCCTACAATTTTTGTACAAATCGTAAGCCGATTCGGAATGATGTTCGTATCCTTGATGCAGGTTGTGGCACTGGTGTAGGTACTGAGTATTTGCTCCATCTCAATCCTGAGGCGGAAATTGTCGGTATTGACCTGAGTGAGGGAGCCTTGGAGGTTGCCCAGAAGCGGTGTAGTCAGTCTGGTGTGCGGGAAAGTCATCAAGCGCCTGTTACTTTTCAACGATTACCCATTGAGCAGGCGGCTGAGCTTGAGGGTGAGTTTGATCTGATTAATTGTGTTGGGGTGTTGCACCATATGCCTGATCCTGTGCAGGGCATTAAAGCCCTCGCGAAAAAGGTTGCGCCGGGTGGGCTGTTTCATATTTTTGTGTATGCGGAATTAGGTCGTTGGGAAATTCAGCTCATGCAGGAGGCGATCGCCCTATTTCAGGGAGAGAAGCGAGGGGATTATGTTGATGGCGTTAAGGTTGGCCGCGATATCTTTGGGAGTTTGCCAGAAAATAGCCGCCTAGTGCAATACGACAAAGAGCGCTGGTCTTTAGAAAATCATCGGGACGCGTCTTTCGCTGATATGTATGTGCATCCGCAGGAAACGGACTACAACATTCACACGTTATTTGAATTAATCGATGCGTCAGGATTAGAGTTTGTCGGGTTTTCTAATCCACCGGTTTGGGATCTAGAAAGACTCGTGGGTAAATCGCCGGATCTGATGGCGCGGGCACAACATCTGGGTGAACGGGAGCGTTATCGCTTGATTGAATTGTTAGACACAACGATTAGCCATTATGAATTTTTCTTGGCGCGACCTCCCCTCGAAATTACGGATTGGTCCGATGATGCGCTACTAAGGGCGGCGATCGCCGAAGTTCATCCCTGTCTTAACGGTTGGCCAAGCAAATCTTTTTTTGATTTTGATTACCGCTTGATCTCTATCAATGACGAGGAATATGAATTTATGTCTGCCTGCGATCGCCAACATACGATTGGATCTCTGCTAGAAGGGTCTGATTTTACCCTCGATGATGTGCGATCTCTTCAAAAAAGACAGCTGATTATGTTAAGTCCTGCCTAAGCCAGATCGACCCTAAATTTAAGCCCTAAATTTAAGCCCTAAATTTAAACCTGTGAGCTGGAAAAATCTTTGGTCAAAATTGGCAGGGTAATTTAATCGCTTGCTTCAACATTTGACGGTACTCATTGTTGTGAATGATGTAGGAACCAAACCTTTCAAGGTGAGGGTTTTGGAGCTGTGCGTCAAAGAGTTGAAATCCCTTTTCTCGGAGGTGATTTACCAGTAAAACCATGGCCACTTTGGAACCATTGGGAATATTGAAAAACATCGATTCTCCAATAAATGCCCCACCAATCACAATCCCTAAAATACCGCCAGCAAGGCGATCGCCCTGCCATGTTTCAAAGCTATGAGCCCAACCCGCACGGTGGAGTGCTAAATAAATATCCGCCAGCTCCGGTGAAATCCAAGTCGTATCACGATCTGCACAGCCATAACAGACTTCCTTAAAGGCTTGGTCAATGGCAGGAGTGAATTCCTGTTTATTTAAAGTCCGACGGAGAGATTTCGGGTAACGAAACCGATCATCAAGGGGAATGAGAGTACGCTGCCGACTAGAATACCAACCGAGATTGCCATCATCATCCGACATTAAAAAATATCCTTGGGAGTAGCCCTCAAGAATGACAGGAATATTGAAGCGGCTGATCATAAAATGTGTCTTGTTGGCAAGTTCTAAGGGTATGAAACTTGGGTCTAACTAGAGAAAGAGATATTAGGATTGTAACCCTTTGAAATGCTCTTGTTGTGCTGAGTTAACTTTTTGAGCTTTTTGCGGCGAAATGGATTTTAATAAATGGTCATTTAAAACCCATGCGGCTTCGACTGCGGCATCTCGGAACGGCATCAGAACAAGATTTGCCCCGGCTTTTTCGAGGGGATAACTATGGGAAAAATTTTTCGTAACGTCAGTTATGGATAAGAATTTAGCTGACATTCTTTAGAGAAAGGGAGACAA
>NZ_MRBY01000028.1 GCF_001904615.1 [Limnothrix rosea] IAM M-220 | reverse complement strand
TGTCTCATTTGTTGGCATTTTCCTACCAACGCTGCATAGTCAATCCCGGAGAGCCAAAAGGTTTGGGAAGTATGGTTAATCTACAGGAATATAAAACAGCATCGGTAACGCCACTTAAAAAGCTCTTGCCAAAAAATAGTTATGGCGATTCAACCAAGAAATATTTTACTGATAAAACTTACAGGGAGCGTTGGGTTGAGCGAAATAAAGTGTATGCATACGGAACACATTATCGTACTGGTCTTGCATTAACTTTAAATCAGTATCAATTACTCAGTCGTTATCTCAAAATTGCTGAAAAGGAGACGTTGAGTTCTTTTATTGAGCTTGCTTTGGCGACATGGTTAAACAAACTTTAATTACTTAGATGTTCAATATATTTGATGATTCTTGCTTTACTTCAATTTTATTGATAATTTCAATCAATTGCCGTTCAAATGTGACCTGAGCATGATTGGTTTTTCCACCAAAATAAAGGCGATCGCCTTATAAAATGTCTAAGCTAAATTATCAAGAAAAGCTGTCACCTCGTGAATTATAGTTTCGATAGTCGGTTTACTACATGCAATAACTCGATCTTTTAAATGTTTGTGGTGGGGAAAACTGCTTAAATCAGGAAAATGAGGAGTGCTATCATAACGAAAAATGAGTTGATTTTGTGAATCCTGAAAATGATAACGGTAGTCGAGATATTCTAGAACTTCATCGGGCGAAACACATATAGCTTCATGCATTTCTAAAAGATAGCCTGAGCTAGATCGCAAACGAATACGTAGATTTACTCTTGTATCAGTCAGAATTTCTTCAACGTATTTTTCAACATAAAGATCCGTAAGACCTATAATCTCTGTTTCGATCCCTTGTAGATATTTCTGAAGCTGATTACGCAGCATAATTGAGCTTTTGCTGAATTTCTTGGCGAAGGGCTAAGTAATGACGGTAATCATTTGCCCACTCCACAAAAATAGTATCGTCTGAGATTTTGCCTTTACTATATAAATCGAAAAACTCTTCTGATCCTAAATTCTGTTTCTGCTCGTAAATACTTAAGCGTTTGGCAACAGCAACTAAAGCATCAAGGGGAGAAAAATATTGAATCTGTTCTTTTTGCATAGAGTCTCCACTACTAGAACCTGAATCGATCATAGCAAAGTAAAATGCTCCGAGTGATTAAATTTAGTTTGAATAACAGTGGTGGATAATGTTGAGGAAATCGCTCTAATCTGAGGTCCTTAATTTGTTACTGGTGTTTGCGTGGATGTTGATTCGATCGCCTGAATAATTTCTAGTAATTCCCGCTCAAAAGTTACCTGAGCGCGGTTGGTTTTGCCACCAAAATAAAAACGATCGCCGTCCTGTAGTGCCCAAACTTGGGAGTAGGAAATGTAGCTCATGACTACACCGACCATCACAAGGAAAAAGCCCGCATAGACAATCGGTACACCGGGGTCAGCCTTAATTTGTAGACCAGTACTACCGACCAAAGAAACGAGTTTCAGACTGATGCCATCCACATCGAGGCGATCGCCTTCCCGTACCGCACCAACGAGATCACCCTTTGCATCGTAGACTAGAGCACTACCCTGCAAATCTTGCATCAGAATCGAGACACCAGTGCTCATATCCGTCGCAGTCGGAACCCACGTACCCCAAAGCTTTGCGCCATTTTCTGTGGGGATTTGGGCAGCAGGCAGTTGGAAAATAGGACTGTTATTGAGCTGTACCCGCACGCCGGCGATCGCCCAGCTCGTTTGATAGAAAGTAATGCCGTCGTAACGCAACGGATGATTAACCGAAATCACCTCATGGTCTAGCTCATAGCCATCTTCACTCACGACGGTGAGATCAGAATAAAACTGGTCAATATCCCCATTTGGCGTGTAATCAATCCAAAAGCGATTCACATTCACCGACCAAGGGCGATCGCTATTGGCAAAACGACCCGCCTCAAAGACATTATTCACCTTGAAATTCACACCACTAGGAATCATTTCCTGCGCCATAAAGCCCCCAAACGCCCCAATAATCGAGCCAATCAACGTCACAATCATGCCGATGTGCACAATAATCGGGCCAATCCGTCCCGCAATCCCTTTGTTGGCGTAAAGTTTGTCACCATCGCGAGCAATTTTGTAGCGTTTTTGCTCAAGGTGGGGAACCAGCGTATCGAGGGAACCTTGATTTAATTCTGTACTAAGAGCCAACTTTTTAAATTGACGCGCTTGGCTGTAATAGTTCCAGTTTTTTGCCGCTTTCAGGGCAGGCAGTTGACGGCGGAAGGTACAGGCCACCAAACTCGCCCCAAACACAACCAGCAGCAGCACATACCACCACGTCGTATAAACATGGTCTAAACCCATGGCCAGTAAGACTTTCCAGGTGAGAAAACCAAAGAGTGCCGGGTCTTCTGGATAATTTGCTTGGTAAAAAGCTAATCCCGCATTCTGATCAATCACCGTTCCGGCAATACTAAACAGCGCGATGAGCAGCAGAAGGGCGATCGCCAGCTTGAGATTTGCGATCCACTTGAGACCTTTACGCCAAAGCTTTTGGGGGAAGTCGCTCCAATTTGAATTAACCGAAGAATCAGATGCCGTCATAGGAAATTTTGAAAAATCAAGTAATTAGTCAATCAGTTCAAAGCTGAACGTAAGATGTAGTTTCTCTTTGCCCCCCTTCCAAAGGGGAGTGGCGAAGCCGGGGGGATTCTGCACAAATCTAGAGTATCTAGGATAAACCGATGGGCAGGCGGATGAGTAGGGAAAAAATGCCAAAGCCCACAAGCAATGCGCCACTCACCGGATTAATCCAGCCCGACCATTGCCGTAGCGATAAAAGTTTTTTTAGCGATGCCGTAAAAATTCCCGCAATTAAAACAGGCATCACATAACCGAGGGTGTAAGCCAACAGTAACCCCGCGCCCAAAACCAAATCATGGGTCGTACTCACCCAAGCGAGCAATGTCGCCAACACGGGAGTGCTACAAGGAGAAGCCACCAAACCGAAGGTTAAACCGACTAAATATGCCCGCACGCCTTTCGGTAAATCGTTGGTAATCCAGTCTGTTGCGCCGATGGACGGAAACTGAATTTGAATAATTTCCAGCAAATTTAAGCCCATCACAATGGCGATCCCACTGACCACAATCGGGAGACCAATGCCAATTTGACCATAAATTTGTCCGAAGCCTGCCGCCACAATCCCTAGTGCTGCAAGGGTTGTCGCCAAACCAACCGCAAACCAAATGGATTGAAAAATAGTTTGTAAGCGGGTTTTTTCTTCTGCGCCGCCGATATAGCCAATCGTGATCGGTAACATCGATAAAGTGCAGGGAGTCAAACTCGTTAACAGTCCAGCTCCAAATACCAGAAAAATACTCAGCACACTCCAGTGATCCAGTTGCTGATCGACTAGGCGATCGCCCCATTGCTGAAGTTGATAAAGTTGCAAACTGAGGTTTTCTAACATTAGTGACCAAAAGAAAAACTGTTGCCTATTGTATCGAGTTTCCCTCTGGAAAACCTGATGGTCTTAGGACGACAAACAGAGCAAATTAGCGTGATAAAAAAACTAAGCAGCCATACTGGTAAAGAACTCAATGGTTTCTTTGAGCGCGGCCACAAACCGATCAATCTCTGCAAAAGTATTGTAAAAATACAAGCTGGCTCTCGCACTACCAGAGGCATCAAACAGTCGGTGTAAAGGCTGGGTACAGTGGTGTCCGGAGCGAATCGCAACGCCTTCGTGATCGAGCAATGTCGCTAAGTCATTAGCATGAATCCCTTCCACATTAAAGGCCGCTAGCGCCGCCCGACCTTCACCATTTTCGTCTGGTTGTTGACCGTAAATTTTTAAGTTGGGAATATCAGCTAACTTTTTAAATAAATAAGCCGTTAATTCTGCTTCATACTCATGGATACGCTCCATCCCAATCCCAGATAAATAATCCACTGCCGCACCAAGGGCGATCGCCTCACCGATAGCAGGTGTACCAGCCTCAAACTTATGGGGCAATTCACCATAGGTCGAATGATCAAAATAAACCTCAGCAATCATTTCCCCACCCCCCATAAATGGAGGCATCGCTTCGAGGATCGCTTTTTTGCCGTAGAGAAACCCAATGCCCGTCGTCGCACACATTTTGTGACCAGAACCCACTAACCAGTCACAATCCATGGCCTGCACATCAATGGGCATATGGGGCAAACTTTGGCAGGCATCAATTAAGATTTTCGCGTCAAACTTTCGAGCAGCTTTGATAATGTCGTCAACAGGATTGACATTGCCGAGGGTATTGGAAACGTGAACCACAGAAACAAGCTTTGTCTTATCTGAAAGTAAGCTTTCATATTGCTCAAAATCAAAGGTTTCGTCTTCCGTTAACTGCACATATCTAATCACTGCGCCGGTTTTCTCGGCAATCATTTGCCAAGGCACAATATTACTGTGGTGTTCCATCACCGACAGAATAATCTCGTCACCTTCAGAAAGATTTGCCAACCCCCAAGTATAGGCAACGATATTGATTGCCTCACTGGCATTACGGGTATAAACAATTTCATCACGGCCGGCCGCATTAATAAACTTGGCAACCTTGTCCCTTGCCCCTTCATAACCATCTGTTGCACGACTGCTGAGGGTATGTATACCCCGATGAACATTGGCATTATCTTGCTGATAATAGTGGAGCAGGGCATCTAAAACCGCTTGGGGTTTCTGGGATGTTGCCGCATTATCAAAGTAGATGAGGGATTTGCCATGCACCTGTTGATGCAAGATGGGAAAATCATTTCTCACCTCTTCTGCAAGGGATTTCGTCGGGGTCATAATCATGGCAGTTACGGGATTTTAAGAATCAGCGGCGGAAACGACAGCGCAAGCGAAACGAGCGCCGCCACCACCAAGGGGTTTAGGGTCATCGGAAGGGATCATAATGGCCGCCTGCACCGAAGCCTGCAACCATCTGGAGATCTTGTTTCGCGGGTTCACGACTGGGATGTCTGTAGACATGGATGCTACTAATGTCGGGGGAAGGCTTTCTAGGTTGGGGGTGATCAGCAAATCATAGTTTGTGTCTTCTAGGGCGATCGCCGCGCTCGGCATTATCAAGAGAGCAACGAAACCTGCACAGGTGAGCTTAAGCTTAGAAAATTGCATCATTGATATTGTGTTCACCCAAATTTTCACGCCTCAATAGTACGACAAGCAACGCAGTTTGTTAGTCCGTTTTGTAACGAAGGAATCGTAATACTACCCAAAATTTCAGCAGCAAAAGCATCAATCAATAAATGGCGGGCATCATACTCGTTTAAACCCCGACTACGGAGATAAAAAATCTCATCAGCTTCTAGCTGACTAACCGTTGCACCGTGGGCACATTTTACGTTGTCGGCTGTAATTTGCAATTCCGGTTTTGTATCGATTCTCGCCTTAGAAGAGAGTAATAAATTGCGGTTAAGCTGAGCTGCATTGGTCATTTGAGCCGCCTGGGGCACATCAACCTTGCCATTAAAAATGGAGCGGGCAGAGTCATCAACAATACATTTATGGAGTTGGTCAACTGTACCGTGGGGGTGGTTTAAATTCACCGATGTGTGGGTATCACTGACTTGGGAGCCGCTGAGCATTGTCAAACCCTTTAGGATCGAGTCGGTTTGAACACCCGTTTGATTGAGGGTTACTGTGTGACGACTAAGCTGGCCGCCCATATTGATTTCGGTGAGTTTGTAGCGACTGTCTTGGGCTTGATCAATGACAGTATTACCAATTTGGATACCGGCTCCTGCTTCCCGCTGAACCCGGATATGATTGAGCTGGCCATTGGGTTTAACCCAAACTTCGGTCAGGGCATTGTTAAAGTACAAATCTTCGCCTTGGTCAGAACAACCTTGGGAGACTGCGCCATAGTATTCGACTAGATTAAAACTGGCACCGGATTCGGCGATCGCCACACAGCGAGACTGAATCGCAATGGGTGCATCCTCAGGATTACTAACAAATAACACCTGAATCGGCTGCTCTACCACGACATTTTTCTCAGCCCAAATGACGGCAGCATCATGGATACCCGCATCATTGAGCGCCGCAAATACATCAAGATTCCGGCTTTGGCCACTCAAATAGTTCACCAACTCCGCTGCTTTTTCCGAGGGGAGCGCGGCTAAATTACCGACAAAGATGCCCTCTGGCAAACTAGATGTTTCTGACAACTCATCAGAAAAAATACCGTTCACAAAGACCAGCCGACTTGCTGCCGTTTCGTCTAAATTAAAGGCATCTAGCTCATAGGCTTGAATGCTGACCTGTGTTGGTGGGCGAAAGGCCGTTTCCTTTAAAATCGAAACATCCGTCACACGCCAATCTTCATCTCTACGGGTCGGAAAAGTTCCGTGGGAGACACGATACGCTCCCTGTAATCTCACTTCCCGGAGCCAGCCTGTGCTACCAGCATTAAAAACGGGTGTTAGTTCCTCAGCTAATCTCAACAGAGGTGCTAGGGAGACATCCGTCATTGTGATTTTTGAAAAGTCGGCGATCGCCGCCGTTGAAGTATCTGTTGCCATAACCATTAAACTGCCCCCGCCGCGAGTGCTTGTTCTTTATCGAGGAAGTCATAACCCGTTTCTTCCAGCTCAAGAGCCAGCTCTTTACCACCACTCTTCACAATGCGACCGTCATACATGACATGCACAAACTGGGGAGTAATGTAGTTGAGCAAACGCTGATAGTGAGTAATCAGCAAGAATGCATTGCTCTCATTGGCGAGAAAGTTAACGCCTTCAGAAACGATACGAAGCGCGTCAATATCGAGACCAGAATCGATTTCATCGAGGATACCGAGACTAGGCTCAAGCAATGCCATCTGAAGAATTTCATTACGCTTTTTCTCACCCCCAGAAAAACCCTCATTCAGACTACGCTCAAGAAAGCTGGGATTCATCTTGACCACATCAAGCTTTTCTTCAACAAGATCTTCAAAATCAAAAGCATCAATTTCTTCCTTGCCCTGATGCTTGAGCTTGGCATTATAAGCCACCCGCAAAAAGTCGAGGTTACTCACACCGGGAATTTCGAGGGGATATTGAAAGGCTAAGAAAATACCGTCCAGCGATCGCTCTTCCGCTTCTTTCTCTAAAAGATTTTCACCCTTATAGATAATTTCACCACCAGTCACTTCATACTCCGGATGACCCGCAATAATCTTAGAAAGAGTACTCTTACCAGAACCATTACGACCCATAATCGCGTGGATTTCACCCGCTTTAATTTCGAGATCTACACCCTTAAGGATTTGCTGACCATCAACATTGGCCGTCAAATTTTTTACCGATAAAATAACGTCACTCATTGCTTAACTAAATAATGTTTAAACGTGAATAAAACTCAAAATTAATGCTGTTGATGGTGGATGCGAGGTTCCCCCCAAAAGAGGAGAAAGATAGACGTAGACTTTATAAACTTAATTTGGTTTAAATCCAGTTTAATTTTCCTGCATCCACCCAACATTCCCCATTGATATCTGAAATCTGATATCTAAAAATCACCCAACCGTCCCTTCAAGCTTGAGACTTAAAAGCTTGTCAGCCTCCGCCGCAAACTCCATCGGTAGCTCACTGAGAACGTCTTTACAGAAACCACTGACCAACATGGAAATAGCATCCTCTTCCGAAATGCCACGCTGGGCAAAATAGAAAAGTTGTTCCTCACCAATTTTGGCCGTCGAAGCTTCATGCTCTACCTTGGCATTTTGGTTATCCACTTGGATGTAAGGATAGGTGTTTGCCCCCGCGCGATCGCCGATCAACATCGAGTCACACTGGGAATAATTCCGTGCCCCATCAGCCTTGGGATTCATTTTCACTAAACCACGGTAGCTATTCTGAGATTTACCCGCAGAAATACCCTTAGAAATAATCGTGCTGCGAGTGTTTTTGCCCACGTGGATCATTTTTGTGCCCGTGTCCGCCTGCTGCATATTATTCGTGAGGGCAATGGAATAAAATTCCCCGACCGAATTATCACCGACTAGAACGCAGCTCGGATATTTCCACGTGATGGCAGAGCCTGTTTCTACCTGCGTCCAAGAAATCTTTGAATTAACGCCCTTACAAAGACCGCGCTTCGTTACAAAGTTGTAAATACCACCCTTACCATTTTCGTCGCCAGCGAACCAGTTCTGAACGGTGGAATATTTAATGTCGGCATTATCAAGGGCAACGAGTTCGACGACCGCTGCGTGGAGCTGATTCGTGTCAAACATCGGTGCGGTACAACCTTCAAGGTAGCTAACCGATGCGCCTTCTTCCGCAATAATGAGAGTCCGCTCAAACTGACCAGAGTCACCGTCATTAATTCGGAAATAAGTGGACAACTCCATCGGACATTTCACCCCTTTCGGAATGAAAACAAAGGAACCATCACTAAAAACAGCCGAATTCAGCGCTGCAAAATAATTGTCAGCCGTTGGGACAACAGTGCCGAGATATTTTTTGACTAGTTCGGGGTGCTCCTCTAGTGCTTCCGAGATGGAGCAGAAAATTACGCCGTATTTTGCCAAGTCTTTTTTAAACGTTGTGGCAATGGAAACGCTATCAAAAACTGCGTCAACGGCAACGTTTGATAAACGCTTTTGCTCGTCGAGGGGAATACCGAGCTTGGCAAAGGTTTCAAGGAGAGCAGGGTCTACTTCATCGAGACTCTCGGCTTTTTTGATGTCTTTTTTGGGTGCTGAGTAGTAAACGATATCTTGATAATCGATCGCCGGATAATTTACATGAGCCCACTCAGGCTCAGTCATTTTCTGCCATTGCTTGTAGGCCTTCAGGCGAAACTCCAGCATGAACTCAGGTTCTTTTTTCTTCGCGGAGATCAGACGAATGACATCTTCGCTAAGGCCACGGGGAATCTTTTCAGTTTCGATATCAGTGACGAAACCATATTTGTATGGCTGATTGACGAGGGTTTTGACAGTCGCGCTCATTGCTGGAGTGTTTCTCTTTACGTATGGGGTAATACTTTTAAAAGAACGTTGGATGCTCTTCCGTCTCATCTGCGTTGTCCAAATGGAGAAACGCGATTATGATGATTAAAACAACATATTTGTTGCTTAAGTCTATTCTAAGGTACTTTAACAACAAAAAAGTTGTCAAACTTGCTGAAATATATTTTGCTGACCGCTGGATCTATGACTATTTCTGAAACTCGTTCAACTAAGCAAGATATTCTGGATTTCTTATTAAAGCATGGTCAGGCGAAGGCGGTGCAGTTGGCGGAATCTTTGCACATTAGCCCCCAGGCAGTGCGTCGCCATTTAAAGGATTTGGAAACTGAGGGATTAATTAAACATCAGGCCTATCAAGAAGGGAAGGGTCGTCCCAATTTTTTCTATGGTTTGAGTCGGGCTGGGCGCGATCGCCTGCCCAATCGCCATGGAGATTTTGCGGTGTCGTTTCTTGATGCGCTGGTCGAAACGGCTGGTGAGGAGCAAGTGAAGGCTGTTTTGCAAAAGCAATGGCAGAAAAAAGCAGCGGAATATCGCGATCACCTTGGGGACGGCACTTTAGCGCAACGTTTAGCAAGGTTGGTGAGCCTACGGCAGGCGGAGGGTTATATGGCAGAGATTCAACCAGTGACAGAGGATAGCCAAGGGGAGTTTTTATTAATGGAACATCATTGTGCGATCGCCGAGGTTGCGGAATCTTTTCCGGTGGTGTGTGGCAATGAGTTAGAGATGTTTGAAGCGATTTTACCGGACTGTAAGGTGGAGCGCACCCAGTGGATCAATGAAGGGGAACATCGGTGCGGTTATTTGATTCAATCCCAAACTTAGGTATTTAGAGCTGCATCCCGCAGGTAAAGAAAAAGCTAGCGCCTTCATTGGGTTTTGAGTTGCACCAAATTTGTCCTTGATGGCTTTGGATAATGCGTTGAACGATGGTTAGACCGATGCCTGTGCCGGCAAAATTACGCTCTTTGTGTAGTCGAGTAAAGGGTGTAAAAATCTGATTTTGCTGGTTGCTATCAAAGCCAATGCCGTTGTCACGGATGCAGAAATGGCCATTGTCGGCTTGAAAAAAGTCAATTTTTGTCAGGGCTTTTTCGCTGCTATATTTCCACGCATTTTCTAATAGGTTTTCCAAGGCAATTTTCAACAGACGGCGATCGCCAGCGATGATTAAGTCTGGTGCAATATCGATCTGGCTCTGACGCTCAGGGTTTTGATTTTGAAGTTGTGCAGCAATGGCGATCGCCATCGTACTGAGGTTCACCATTTCCAACTGTAGCTCCCCTTGGGAAACCGTCGCAAGACGCATTAAATCACTGATAATTTGGTTCATTTCAGTGCCAGCATTACTGATGATTTCCATGGCCTCTGCTCGATCTGCGACTCCCAGCTCACCATCCGCTAACAGTTCACAGAACCCTAGTAGTCGCGTCAATGGTCGTCGCAAATCGTGGGAAACCATATAGTTAAAAGCTTCCAAATCACGATTTAAAATTTCTAGTTCCTGATTACGTTGGGTCAGGGTTCTGGTCGTTTCGAGAAGCTTAAGTTGATTATTAACCCGTACTAGGACTTCATAAACATCGAATGGTTTGTTGATATAGTCCACGCCTCCTGCGGAAAAAGCCTTCGCTTTATCAAGGACATCGTTAAGGGCACTCAGGAAAATAATGGGAATGTTGGCTGTCTGGTGATCGGCTTTCAGGGTTTTACAAACTTCATAGCCATCAAGAATCGGCATCTTGATATCGAGCAAAATTAGATCCGGCGGATCTACTGCCACCGTTTTTAATGCCTGCTGACCGTTGAGTACACGCCGCACTTCGTGGCCTTCTTCGTTCAGAATTTCAAAGAGCAATTGTAGATTTTCTGGTATGTCATCGACAATCAGAATGTCTCCGGTATATTCGGTACGAAAAGGGGGCATCATCATGATTCTTCGATGTCATCAATGAGTTTCACAATGGTATCAAAGGCGAGGTTGTTGAGGTAATGATGTAGATGTTGGCTTAGGGCTGGATAGGTTTCGGTGATCTCAGTGAGTAGTTGCCGAATGGTTGTTTCCCGGGCGGCGATCGCCGCTATCCGTAGCCGTTGACGCCAAGATGCATCGGTTTGAGAAAGAACTGAGTTAATGTACGATGCCTGGGAAATTGCAGGAGCCTGCGCCCTGCCATCCCCTAAGGATCGATGATTGTGTTGATGCGCTTCGATACTCGTATATTCAACACTCGTATATTCAACACCAAGATATTTCATCAGAACAGGAAGGATTTTCGGATCCACCGATGAATTTGTCACAAAACCATCGCAACCGAGGATACGCAAATGGTCTTGCTCTATGGTAGATAAAGGGTTTTGACTAGCCATAATGACGTATGGCGAAACATGGATTTTAGTCGGTATCTCTAACAGTAAAGTCGCAATATCAATCTTGTTTGCATCTCGATCAATGACGACAAGATGGGGCTGCCAATGGCAGATGAGAGAGACGACAGCATCGCGGTTCGTGGCTTGTTTGATGTCAATTTTGTCGCGGCTAAAGTCGTGCCAGCTTGGTGAGCCATCGGTTGAACTATTGACGATTAAAATGCGCTTCTTCTCTGACAGTGGGGCGATCGCCGCCGTTGTTTCCGGTGAAATGTCGTTACGACACTGCGATGCCGTGTGAAGCGTGACAAAAAATTGAAAGCAGCTGCCTTGGGAGACCTGACTGGTAACCTGGATTTCCCCCGCCATTAGCTCGACAAAATGCTTAGAAATCGATAATCCCAGACCTGTGCCTTCCTGGACTTGCTTCCCTGCACTCGTTTGAATAAAGGGCGCAAATAACAGCTCCAGTTCCTCCGGAGCAATACCAATACCTGTATCCCGGACTTGGCAGTAAAGACGCAATGGCGAAGTATCCCTTGTGTCTTGGGGAAGTACATTATCCGACCAAAATTTGAGATGGATTTCCCCTGCCGTCGTAAACTTAAAAGCATTACTGAGGAGATTAATCACCACCTGTTGTAACTTGCCGCGATCGCCGAACAAATAGCGAGGAACTTGCCTATCCACTTCCACACGAAAAGCAAGCTGTTTCATTTGTGCCTGTAACTGAAAAATATCTTGCAGAGTTGCCACCACATCATCCATCTCAAAATATTCCTTGTTAAGCTTGATTTGATGAGCTTCAATTTTGGACATAGTGAGCACATCATTTAAAAGCAGCAACAAATGGTTCCCCGCCCGACTAATAATATTCAAATGATCAGATTGAGTCGGACTTAAATTCCCTTGGCGACTGAGCACCTAAGTAAATCCGAGGATGGCATTGAGAGGTGTCCGTAGCTCATGGCTCATATTGGCTAGAAAAAGGTTTTTTGACTCACTGGCCGCTTCCGCTTTTTTCGTCGCTAACCGTAATCGCTCAACCCACTCTCCCTGTTGAATAGCAACCCCTAGCTGGTCACCTAAACGCTTGAGGAGAAACTCCTCCCACTCATGCCACTGACGCACATTTCGATGTTGGTAGGCCGCTAACAATCCCCATAGCTTTGTCCCAACCACAATGGGGACAATGAGATAGGCTTTGACATTGAGGCTTTCTAGGATTTGAATGTGGCAGTCACTGAGCTGAGCCCGGTAAATATCTGAAACAACGCTAGTGTGTTGATCTGCATAGATACCACCTTGGGTTTCCTGTAAATAATCATCGCGCCAAGCTGTGCGCATGCCATCCACAATGAGAGGTTGCCAGCCCGGGACGTGGGACTCTGCAATAAAATCGCCGCCCCAATCTTCATTAAATTGATAAATAGCCGCGCGATCACATTCTACTAAGGCAAGAATTTCTTGAGTGGTTACTTGAAACATCGTCTCTAGATCTAATGTTTCGCGAATTTTTTCCGTCATCACCCGAATAATTTTTTCTTGCTGCGCCAATCGTGCCTGCTGTTCCCGCTGGGCTTCGACCTGTTGCAGTGCTATTTCTAATTCTTTTGTGTGCTGCTGCGATTGTTTATATAGTTCCGCCTGTTGGAGTCCGACACCGAGCTGCACAGCAATTTTCTGGATAAATTGATTATCTTGGGGTTGCCACTCGCGGGGGCTTTGGCATTGGTGCACGCATAATAATCCCCACAAATCTCCATTACAAAAAATCGGCACAATTAAATGGGCACGGATCTGGAATTGCCGCAAAATATTGCGATGGCAGTCAGAAATATTGGCTGTTAGGACATCGTTAATTTGGGAGCTATGGCCAAAACTATATTGGGTGCGATGTTCCTCCGCAAAGCAACGGTCTGTAATTTGAGCATGGAGAGCTGCAGGGAAATTATTGCTCACATCTTCTGCAACGACAACACCGATTTCATAGTTAGTATCGGGTTTGAAACGGTAGATCATCACGCGATCTGCTTGGAGTAAGCGGCGGGTTTCTCGGACTGCGGCGTGAAAAATTTCGTCCAAATGAAGGCTACGACGGATCGTATTAATAACTTCACCGAGAGCCTGCTGTTGCCGCTGTTCTAGTTGTAATTGGTTTTGTTGGGCTTGAATTTGCTGGGTAAGTTGCTGGCGAATTTGTGTTTCTTGATTGCTGTAGTTCGCTTGGAGATTGTTTTGTTTGATTGCGCCTTCGCAATAAATGGCTATTTGCAGGAGGTATTGCAGTTCATGTTGTTGCCATTGGTGGGGGGCTTCGTTGTGGTACGCCGCGAGTAGACCCCAGAGTTTTTTGTGATCGTAGAGGGGGGCGATCGCATAGGCTTGGGCTTGATACAGCTTGAGGACTTTGAGGTAACAATCTGAAAATCCTGAGTTTTGGATATTGGTGCAAACACGAAAGAGTTTTAAGCGGTTGTGGTATGGGGGTGGTGAGGTTCCATCGTCATGGTTGCGCTCCGGCAATCGCAAATATTTCAGGGCACAATTACTGATATTGCTGGTAATCTCTGGTTTTTCCGTTTGGAGATGGAGTAGCGATCGCCATTTTTCGCGCCGTGACTCGGTGACAAATTCACCTGTCTTGTCAGGGTTAAAGCGATATATTGCTGTGCGGTCAACGTGAATCAAATCTCGTAAGACTCCAGTGGCACGCTCTAGAAATGAGATGGCAGGCTGGGGGGTGTAAATTTCTGACGATAGCTCGATCAGGGCGTTTGGGAGCTGAGGTGGTTGTTCGAGCGAAACAGGCAGTTTTTCTTCTAAGGTCTTGACTTGTTTGCGGAGGTCACTAATTTCCCTTAGAAGTCTATCAAAAGTTTGCTGGTCTCTGGCATTATCGCTGTTCACGCTATTTCCTTAAGTATACTCAGCCTCTATTTTTTATATTATCCTCTACCTTATTTCTGAATAAAAGTAAGACTTGAAAAAGATTGATTTAAATGGGCAGTTTTACAATATTTTGTCTTTATAATTTGTCTTTAAAATAAAGGGTTTTTACGTAATGTTATTATTTTTTTTGTGGTGGGATGCTTAAATGTTATGGCCGTGGCATGTAAGTGTAATCGCCCGTGGTTTTGTTTGTTGTGATGACCGTAAAGGCGATCGCCAAGGATGGGATTCTGCAAACCTTCTTGATGGGCACAATGGACGCGGAGTTGGTGGGTACGCCCAGTAATTGGCTGGAGTTCGATACGGTTTTGAGCAATTTTTGTAAACTTGGTTTTGCTTATTTTTCCTCTTTCAAAATCTACTTTTTGCCGGGGGCGATCGCGGGGATCAGACCATAATGGCAATTCAATCAAACCCTCTTCTTGGTGGATTGGCTGCTCTAAAATGGCAGTATAAATTTTAGAAATTTGCTGGCGGCGAAACTGATGTTGTAGTTGTTTTTGGGCAGGGGTAGATTTGGCAAAAACAACTAATCCAGAGGTGTCTTGATCTAAGCGATGCACTAAATAAATTTGTGGGAAATCACGTTTTAAACGGCTAAATACACTATCGTAATTGTGACTACTACGCCCCGGAATTGTTAGTAACCCATGGGGCTTATTTACAACAAGAATTTCATCGTCTTCGTAAATGATTTCTAGGGGAATTTCTGGGGTTCCGACAAGTGTATTAAAAGATTTGTTTTCTAAACCGGATAATAAAAATCCCAAAATCGGCTGACAACGTTCTACGCAGGCTGGGTAAAAGTGACCCGTTTGTTTAATATCGGTATCCTTCCCCCACCAAAATTCCGCGAGGGCAAGGGGTTTGAGGTGATGTTTGGCGGCATAATGCAAGAGTTTCGGCGCACAGCAATCTCCAGTGCCGGTGGGTAAACCTTGGGGGAAAATGTCGGCGATCGCCTGGGCATTACCCGCAAAATTTTTTAGCTGATAAACACGGTGCATTCTTTTCTGTAAATTACGAGAAAGGGTTTTGCGCCGTTGGCGGAGACCTTGCAGCTCTGCGTCACTGCGGGTGATTAGCTCAGATAACTCCCGAAGTTCTTGATCCCGCTGGCGTTTTAAATCGCGCTTGTGATTACTTTCTTGGCGACTCATTTCTGTGAGTTTTTGAAAGGCTATGTTTAGAGGCTCGCCTGCAAGGGTTTGGGTCAGTGCTCGGCGTTGTTGCTCCCGTTGTTGTTTGCTCTTACGGCGTTGTTGATTGAAATGGGCAATTTTGCTCTGCCAAGTTTCAGTTAATTGTTGGTAGGTTCGACGTTCCGGCAACTGCTCAAGGTGCGCAATGCGATGTCGAATGTCCCGTAGCTGTGCCAATATTTCCTGTTCTTCTAGTAAAAGGCGATCGCCGCCATCGATCATCGGTACCCAGCCCGCTACAGTTTTGTTGCCCCGCAATAAACCAGAAAAAGCCTTCAGATAAAACAGCTCCCCCGCCGGTGTCGCCACAACAAGCACACCATACATTTTGCCCTCAAAATGATAAATCGGTTCCTGTGCTAGCTCAGCCATCACTTGTTGGGCGAGCCATTCAGCATGGGCAGTACGCGGCAAACGCCCCAGCACTTTCGTCATGGGACACAGACCCTCATACCACGCCGTAACCCTATCCGCAAAATCTGGTGCTTTGTAAGGATATAGCAGAGAATTCATAACGTCATAACCATGGCCGGATGTCTACCTTACCGCGATCGCCCACAGTCAAAGCCAATAAATTGAAGACAACAAAACAGGGAATTTGTGAAACCCTTCCAGAGTAAACAAAACCTTTTAAAAAATCTCCAACTTTCGAACCCCAAAGTTTTTGTACAAAGCATCAACTCATCGAAAAAAGACCACACCCAACACACTTTGACAGAAGCAAGGCTAATTTTTAAATTTTGGGATATTGTACTTTTTTGTCCCTAGGGTTTTCTTGGAGAGCGGCGTTTTTGATGTTGGCTTGCCGATGAAGAACGGCGACGCTGTTGCTGTTGCGCACTACTACCATTAGCTCCCCTCCCACTCCGAGTACCACCCTGTGGTCGTCGTCGCTGTTGTGTCGCAGCTTGACCCGAAGTTCTCGGGCGCGGTGGGCGAGCCGTTTGGGTACGGAAGCTCACATTCCCCCCCTCTTCCGATTGCCGGAGAACAAGCAAAGGCGTTGGTTTGGCCTTTTGATCCCATTCCAAAACCGCAATGCGACCTTGGACACTCGGTTGCCAATGTTCCTGTGCCTCTAATGGATTAAGAAATGTCTTGAGGCAGGTAATAATTTGCTCAACAGTATTGCTCGAAGACTGGGTAGGCAACTTTGTCAGTTTGATATGAACTCGAAATAAAACGCCCTTTGCCCGTTTACCTTGGCCGTCATCTGTTTCGTAATGCACATCAAACATTTCATCCACTTGCCGCCCCCCAGTAGCCGCAACACCCACAGTGGCAACATCAGCGGTGCTAGGCCGCAGAGCAACGCGAATGAGCTGTTTAACCTTGATCTCCATTTGATTGACGATCGCCGAATTAAACATCCCCTCTTCCATCCGCATCCGGAGATAGTCGAGGTTAAAGTCCCGCGAGTGCACCAAGTCAGGATTCGTTTCCATTTTCTTGATGGTCGTCAGGGCTAACTTTAATTTTTTCTTGAGGTCACGGATTTTGTATTGATCCAGCTTTGTGGCTTTCTCTTGCTTTTCGATTAAGGCTTTCCCATAGATCACAAGTCCCACAGAGCTTAGGAAAAACAGTAACGTCAAAATCATCCAGAGAAGAGACCCAGACCCTGCATTATTGTCGGTGGGAGTAGGTGTTGGTGTCGGCGTTGGTTGTGGTTGTTGCTGGGCAAGAACGGGTTGAACCGTAACCAAGGGGTGGGACATGGGATAGAACCTACAGGTAGGTAAAAGATTAAAGCCTATGGCGTTTTGGTTGATACAGAGCCATTAACAGGTTAGCAATTGGCGTGACGAAATAAACCGTTTTTATGGAAAACGCAGCAAAAAGTTAAGGGATGTATCTCGATGCCTTGACGGGGCTAATTTCGCCAACGGGCGCGGTAGGGACGGGCATCGATATGGCCGAGGTTTGGGAAACTGCGATAACGGCCAAGACCACCCGGCCACCAAGGATCGAGGGTCCAGTAAATTTGATTACCGGATAGGCCGCTCACCACGAAATCGATGGCATCACCGACAATGTGACGACTGCGGCTTGCACCACCGACAGCACGGTTAATGGCTGGGGGACGATACCAACTGGTCACAATCATCGGACGACCAAGGCGATCGCGGGCCTGTTGAGCCAGTCTGGCAATGCGGATTATGGCATCTACCGTTGCTTGACTCGTGGGCAATCGTTTACCGCCGTGGGTTGCTTCTAGCCATGTAAAGCTGCCATTGGGGATAATCGATAGACTCAGGTTCGAGCGCACAGTGGCCGGTGTCCAGCGGCTCGGTCGCTTGGGGACAACGACGGTAATTGGCTGGACTGGTTCAACGGTTTTCTTTGGCTCTACAACAATTTGTTTCAGGTCTTCGGTCAAACTGGCGATCGCCTGTTCCCGACTGGGCAGTCCCCGCCACAGTTGCACCGCTCGAATGAGGGCATCCCGTTGGTGCTCCTCATCTTGGTAGGCATTAGGAACACGCTTGATAAACGACACTAGCTCTTGATCAATCTTTTTTGCGAGTTCGCGCATCGCATCGACACTGCCACTGGCGGCTTGGAGTTGTGCAGGCTCAACGCCGAGACTAGACAAAACACTTTGGCGTGAGTTGAGTTGTCGCCACAGCCGTAGTGCCTCGGTCAGAGAATTACGCTGACTACCTTTGCCGACATAATATTGCGACGCATTTTTGACAAACCGCATAATTGCTGGGTCGAGAACTTCTAGATCCTCAGCACTGACATCCGCCTTATCCAAGGCCTGAATCGTAGTTTCACGGGATTCCATTTGCCGCCACAGCTGCACAAACCGAATTAGCGCTTCCCGCTGGTGGGGAAATCCGCCGTAGTTGGGCGAAACCCGTTTAATAAAATGCGTCAGCAGGAGATCTAGTTCAGTTTCATCAATGGTGTCTGCATTTAAATCGGTACCTTGGACTAAGGATTCAATGACCGCATCGTGGCTATCAAGCTTCCGCCATATTCGCACTGTTTCGAGCATACTTTCCCGCTGGTGGGGCAGTCCTTTGTAATATTGGCCGACCCGTTCGACAAATTGCACGAGGGCTTGGTCAAGACGGCTTAAATTTTTCGGTAAATCTGCACCGTCGTAATCGGTTTGAATATCGTTAATGTAGGCTTTTTTTAGGGCTTCATAGTCGCTGGGTTCAAGGCGACCAATGTCTTTTTCTGTTGATTTGGGAATGTAGCCCTTGGCGATGTATTGGAGAAATTTGTCGCTGTAGCGCCCTTGCTCTGTATCCCAGAGATCAGTGCCTCCCCAACCTTGTTCAATGAGGTTGTCGGTAAGGGCTCGAATGGTATTGGCGGCGTATTGAGTCTGTTCGGCAAAGGTATCGAGCTTGAGGGGAATGACTTGGTTGGCCGGGGTGATGCCCAAACCTGTGTTGCCATCGATTAGTTGTGGGGTGCGGTGCACTGCATATAATGCGGCAAGGATAGGTTTGTGGATGCCGACTCGTGCTGCCTCGACTAGATAATCGTAGTTTCTTTGCTCTGGATTGAGTTGACTCATGGGAGATGGAGCGATAGGGCGTTTTTTCGAGAAATTGACGTATTGCTAGTGAATATCGTCTTGGATTGATTTTAACTCAGATTTTGATGGCTCACGGATCCTTGTCTTGCTTCGTAAACCTTTGGGAAATGGGTAAGAATAGTTGTTCTATTTGGCGATCGCCTTGTTCTGAATCAGGTAGTGCTGAGATAGTAAAAGTCTCCTTTTGTTTAATGGCCTCTGTTTGAGGACAAGTTTTCGGCAAATTTTTAGCTAAAAATTATGGATGTGTCTTTTTTCTCGTCTAGTGGGCATGGCAATCGGTGGACAGTGGCAGATAGTGCAAAGCTTTATCAAATTAGTGGGTGGGGCGAACCATATTTTAGTATCAATGGCCAAGGCCATGTGCAGGTGTCGCCGACGGGGGCTTCGGCTCAGTCTGTCGATCTATTTGAGCTAGTGACTTCCCTAAAGGCTCAAGGGATTCAAATGCCTTGTTTAATAAGGTTTCCGGATATTTTACGCGATCGCCTTGTTCGTTTAAATGAGTGTTTTGCGACGGCGATCGCCCGGTATGGCTACCAGGGCAACTATCGCGGTGTATACCCAATTAAGTGCAATCAACATCGCCCCATTGTTGAAGCTTTATTAGATGCGGGCAAGCCCTACGATTTTGGTTTGGAGGTGGGGTCAAAACCGGAACTGATGATTGGGATCGCCATGTTAGAGCCGTCGTCGAATGGCGAAGCTTTACTAATTTGTAATGGCTATAAAGACCGCGAATATATTGAAACAGCGCTACTGGCAACTCAGTTAGGACACCGCGCGATTATCGTAATCGAACAGCCTAAAGAATTAACCCAAACCCTTACAGCCAGCCATCAATTAGGCATTAAACCCAACCTTGGGATGCGGGCAAAATTATCCAGTCAAGGCATTGGTCGCTGGGGCAGCTCTTCCGGCGATCGCGCCAAATTTGGCCTAACTGTGCCGCAAATGTTGGAGATTGTCGAAACCTTGCGCGAGGAAGACTTATTAGATTGTTTGCAATTGTTGCACTACCACAGCGGCTCGCAACTATCGTCCATTGGTGTGGTCAAAGCCGCCATTCGTGAAGCGTCTCAAATTTATGCTGAATTAGTTCTGCTCGGAGCCAAGGTGAAATATCTCGATGTTGGCGGTGGGCTGGCCGTGGACTACAGCGGCTCGAAAAATAATGTGCCCGCGTCGAAAAATTACAACATGCAAAACTACGCCAACGATATTGTGGCGACAGTACAGGATGCTTGCCTTGAAAAAAATGTGCCTGCGCCAACCCTTGTGAGCGAAAGTGGTCGGGCGATCGCCTCCCATCAAGGAGTACTCATTTTCGACATCCTCAACAGTAGCGAAGTAACAGCAACAGTCCCTCCTCTCCCAGCCCAGCGAGAACCCCTAGTTTTACGAAGTTTACGCGAAACCTACGCCACCATTTCTCCCGACAATTACCAAGAGACTTACCACGATGCTGTGCAATTTAAAGAAGAAGCCATTAGCCTTTTCAATCTCGGCTATCTCAGTCTCGGCGATCGCGCCAATGCCGAGCAATTGTATTGGTCTTGTTGCGCCAAAATTTTTAACATTATGCAAACCGTCTCAAGCATTCCAGAGGACTTGCAAGAACTACGGCAAAATATGGCGACTATCTATTACGCTAACCTGTCAATTTTTCAGTCCGTTCCTGATAGCTGGGCAATTAATCAACTTTTTCCCATTATGCCCATCCATCGCCTTGATCAAGAGCCTACAAAACGAGGTGTGATTGCAGATTTAACTTGTGATAGTGACGGGCGGTTCAATCAATTTATTGATACAAAAAAAGAAGCTAAAAATCTTTTAGAGCTTCATTCTCTAACCGCAGAACCCTATTATCTTGGTGTGTTTCTCATGGGAGCCTATCAAGATATTATGGGCAACTTTCATAATCTTTTTGGCCGTACGAATATAGTGCATCTTCACTTTTCTGGGGATGGTTACACCCTAGATGAGGGGATTCAGGGAAACTCCATTGAACAGATGTTGACTCAAGTACAATATGCTCCGTCTGAGTTGGTCACAAAAATCCAGAAACATATTGATTCTGGGTGTTTACAGGGAAACATTAGCCCGGAGCAGGCAAGACTTTTAATGAGTCATTACAAGGGAAATTTAGGGCACTACACCTATTTAGAACGGTAAACTCCAGAGACCTTTAGCCTTTAATAACGTCAGTTCGGGTTAAGAATTCAACCTGAATGCCTCTGAGAAACGGGAGACATAGGGAGGGGGAGAAACGGAGAATCAATCGAAATTCACATTTTTTGATACCTGTGGTTGTTGGTTGGCATAAAAAATCCCCCTTCACTCACTCTCCCCTTCACCGCATCGTCATTCCAAACTTTTCTTAAACCGAACTCAGGTTTTAATAGACATTTTTTTCTTGTAAAGTATCGAATTCTTGGGCTTTTTTTTCTAATGATTGGAGCGTGTTTTTTCGGGATAAATTATTTTTATCTTTACTAAAAGATTTGTTCTATCTTTGGGGCGATCGCCTCCACACCCAGCAAAACAAAGGAGACCAGCACAATCATTAGAATATTTATCCATGGCAAGCTTGACACTCAATCAAAAGATAAACAAAAATGCCTAGGGCAAAATTAAGTTTTCTCAGGAAATAGCGTAAGTAAAAGATAATATATTTTATCTAAAATTTCCTCGCAGCTTGTGATGCTATCGATTTAGGTTATAAATCTTTCTTGAATAGGGATTCTAGTGATTAACCGCGTGAATTTGAGACGTTAACAAACGATCCATCCAAGACTCAAAGAAAGCGCGATTTTCCTGCTGTTTTTCAAGGGTGTCTGGATTCAGACCGTTGGGCACAAGACCAATTAGTGTAGCGCTGGTGACGCAAAACATAGATTTCTGAAATGTTTGGCAAATCTTGACGCGGATATCTTGCT
Source organism: [Limnothrix rosea] IAM M-220 (assembly GCF_001904615.1). NCBI lineage: Bacteria > Bacillati > Cyanobacteriota > Cyanophyceae > Chroococcales > Geminocystaceae > Picosynechococcus > [Limnothrix rosea] IAM M-220. The sequence continues at coordinate 28,431 of NZ_MRBY01000028.1, read as the reverse complement.
CGCTGCGCCCTGTTTCCATGTAGTAATTGTGCAGATAATCGGGTAAAAAATGCCGCATATCTTGCATAAGCAGGGTAGGAGGAATACCAGAGCCGCCAATGGGCAAAGGATCAGCGTAGAGAGCGCCGTAGGTAAAGGTTGATTGTTCGGGGGAAATTTGACGGGCTTGGGCGTTGTAGGAAATGATGCCCGGAAAGGGTGTGCCCCGAAAAAAAATGGCTTCAACGTAGGGCACGCCTGTATCTATAAGGAATGTGATACCCGCCGACTCTGGAATTAGGTCAAATTTTTCGCCGCCAATCTCAACGCTGTAGGTGATAGGCTTTGCCGCGTCAGCCACCAACCCCGCAAGGATATGATTCGTCACGTCTGAAGTAGATTTGATTTCACCTGCATCGTAGCGATCGCTCAAGCTTAGGAACATATCGCTCATGACTCGCCAAAATTGCCCTAGCCCGGTGTAGTAGGCCATCACACGGGTTTGTTCAAGAAGAAAATCGGGAAAGAGTTTATTTAAACCCAACATCACCGGATTATTTTGCCACCGTGCGGCGATCGCCTTTTTGGCGGCGGCCTCAAACTCTGGCGAATCGACGTAGGCATCCAAACCGCCACCACCATGCCAAAACATGGATTTCATGCAGTATTCAGCATATTCATAATTAATGCGGTTATGCCACCAAAATTGACCTAATTTTTTTACATTAATATCGCCATTAAAATATTTAAAAAATGGAAAAAGCTTTAAAAACTGATGTTTTGCAATGTAGTTCAAATTATTGGAGTAGGCATCGAGAACGATGCCATAACTTTTCAGAATGCCGATAACTTCCATCACATTTTGATCAGAGTTATCTAACATGGGCAATCCTTGTTCGAGGCGATGAATATAGGCGGCGAGGGGATGGCGAGAAGGTTCTAAAGCGGTAACCATAGCAAAGGGTTTTAAAACGGATTTTGATCGATGGAGGCTGGCTGCGAAAATTTTGGAAGATTTTATTTTAAGGAAATCTCAGTGGCGATCGCCGGGGTAACTAAAGCCGCTGTATCCGCTTCGCTCCATCGAATCATCCACTGGGGTTGAAGGCCGAAGACAAACAGTAAAAGCACGAGAATCACAGCCGGAAACTGATCAGCCCAACTCACTGGTGCCATTTCCGCCAGCTCTGGGGTGAGGCGACCGAAGAAAACTTTATTGATCATTAGTAGAAAATAAACGGCGGTCAAACCGGTGCCGACCAGACAAAGTAGCGTTGGCATGGGATAAACAGCCAAGCTACCGCGAAAAATTAAAAATTCTGCCACAAAGCCGGCCATACCCGGTAGGCCTGCACTAGCCATTACCCCTAGGATCATTAAGCTGCCTGTAAGTGGTAGACCCCGTTCGGGATTTAATAATCCGCGCAGATAATCCACATCGCGACTATTGGTTTTTTTATAAACAATGCCCACTAGCAAAAAGAGCAAACCTGAAATTAAACCGTGGCTAATCATCTGAATTTCAGCGGCGGCAAGACTGAGGGGGGTTGCAGCGGCGGCGGCTAACAAAATAAAGGCCATATGGGCAATGGAGGAGTAGGCTACTACTTTTTTCATGTCCTTTTGGGCGATGGCGCAGGAGGCACCGTATAAAGCACTCACCGATGCCCAAATGGCCAACCATGGTGCACAGACAGCCCAGGCATCGGGGAACAGACCAATCCCGAATTTTAAAAGGCCGTAGGTGCCGAGTTTGAGTAAAACACCCGCCAAAATAACGGAGACTGGTGTGGAGGCTTCGACATGGGCATCGGGTAACCAAGTGTGGAAGGGAAAAAATGGAATTTTAATGCCAAAGCCGATAATAATCGCTCCCAACAAAATGAGCTGTGTACCCATTGGCAACATATTGTTTTGGAGGGCGGCGTAGGCGAAGGTATTGCTGTTGCTGAGGAAGGTCAGACCGAGGAATGCTGCGAGTAATAAAATGCCTGAAACGGCGGTGTAGAGTAAAAATTTGATGGCTGCGTAGCCGCGACGTTGCCCGCCCCAAATGGCAATCATGAAGTAGAGGGGAATAATTTCGAGTTCGTAGAAGAAGAAAAATAAAAGAACATCTTGGGCGAGAAAAGCTCCATTAACGCTGGCTTGCAGAAATAAAAATAGGGCGTAGTAAAACCGGGAACGATGAATATTTTTATCGCTAATCCACAGGGCAACAAGGGTCAGCAGGCTATTGAGCGCAATGAGGGGCAATGACAAACCATCTATGGCAATATCGTAGTTGAGGCCAAGCCACTCTACCCATGTGATGTGCTCAGTGAACTGTAACCCAGCGATCGCCACATCATAGTTTAAGACCACCCAAATATTCCAGCTAAACACCACAGCGGCGATCGCCAACGCGATTCTACGGGATAGGAGGCTATTTTCCGTTTGGGGGACTATGGCAACGATTAACGCGCCCAACAATGGCAACCAAATTAAGGTGCTGAGCATACTTTCCTCCGACAGTCATAAATCATCAAAAGACAGGGGGGCGATCGCCCCTAAGCTAAACGTTCCGACCAAAAATCAACAATCATTGTCCACTGACCCGTGGCCATAAACCACACCAACGTCAAACCAATGCCGATCACAATAGTCAAAACATAAAACTGCGACTGACCAGAAACGTTATATTTCAAAGCACTACCACTAAAAAGCGTCGCTAACCCCGTCAAATTTACGAAGCCATCAACAACATAGCGATCAATCCAAGCCATCAGACGTGACAGTTGCGCCACCGCCCAAACCACCGTGACATCATAAATACGGTCAATGTAAAAGTCATAGGCCAACAAATCCTGGACAAAGCGACGATAGAACTGGGTCGGACGACTCAAAGAGCGCTCAAGGGGCAGCGTTAAACCCAAAACAAACCCGATCGCCCCCCCAGTCACGAGGAGCAACATAGACCCAACGACCGCCACCAGACGATCGACAAAATCTAGCGAAGACCAAGCAAGCAATAACAGTGACCGCTGCAGGATAAAGGGTAGTAAAAGCGTTAATACTGTAGCTGTCACCATGGGCACGGCCATCTGCCATGCCACCTCCGGCGATCGCCTTGTTTTTGCCTGGGGCTGACCGAGAAAGACGAGGCGGAAAATACGAGTGAGATTAAAACTCGAACACAAATTAACCCCGAACAAAATCAACAGCAACCATAAAGGCGTATCCCATAGACCATTGACCCAGCGACCCATAGTCCAAAATGTCCCCAAAGGCAGCAGAGCCACTAAACCAAAAGAACCCACCACAAAAGCTGATGTCGTCGCAGGCATCTTCGACCATAACCCCCCCATTTCCGTCATATTCTGACCATGGGTATTAAAAATAATGCCGCCAATGCTCATAAATAACAGCGCTTTAGCAATCACATGGGTCAGCAGTAACAATAGTGCAATATCCACCCGGTTTAACCCGACCGCCATAAACACCAAACCCATATGGGCACTCGTTGAATGGGATAAAGCACGCTTAATATCAATTTGCGCCAAAGCCACTAGCGAAGCCCCCACAGCTGTAATCGCACCAATAATGATCAAGGCATCAGATGTCACAGGAGTAATGGTGTACACAGGCTGCATTTTGAGCAAGACAAAAGCCCCGGCAGAGACCACGACCGAGTTGCGAATAATACCCGCAGGGTTCGGCCCTTCCATTGCCTCATCAAGCCAAAGATTGAGCGGAAACTGGGCACATTTACCAATGGGACCCGCAATCAAAGCCAAACCAAGCAAACTACATTCCCAAGGCGTTAAGGGGGGATTAGCCGCCCAATCCCCCAACTCACTAAAGGTTAAACCAGTGCCATAGCTTGAGAGGGTCACAATGCCCATTAGCAGCAAAATATCACCCACACGCTTTGTTAAAAAAGCATCCCGCGCCGCGGTTACAACCAGCGGTTGGGCATACCAAAAACCAACTAATAAATAGGTGCAAAGCGTGAGGATTTCCAGCAGACCATAGCTTAACAGGAGAGAATCGCTAATCGCCAAACCTGAAAGGGCGGCTTCGAAAAGACCAAACAGACCATAGAAACGTGCCAGTGACCAATCTTTCTCTAGGTAGCCTAGGGCATACATTTGCGCCATCAGACAAATGCCTGTGACGACGGTCATTGCGCCTAAGTTGACGGGAGAAATTTCAATAACTAGAGAAAGTTGAAGATCTGCTACCTGAAGCCATTCAATGGCTAGTTGTCGCGCCGGACTGTCCACTAGTTCTCGAAATGCCCAGAGCCCATGGATAAAGCCAGTCAAGGTCATTAATAGGTTAATGTATGTGGCTGGACGCGGGCCTGTACGACGAATTATGCCGAGAGACCATGGGAGTGTTAAGAGCGAGCCGAGGACACCGTAGATCGGCACGAGCCAAACGTTCTGTAGCAGAATCTCACTCATTAGTTACTTCAATTCCAACAAAGTGCGGTTCCCGTTTACTTGATAAGCATGACGGAAATCATTGCGCAGATATTTTAAGTGAGTTTTATCGATCCTTTACTCATTCCTAAAAGTCTCTACACATTTGTGCGATCTATGGAAATCATCACTTTGTCAAATCTTGTACCAATAATCGAGCAAGCTCAGTGACCATCGCTAGACTCAGGCTATGGCAGTGGCATTGGAGCTGCAATAACGCTATTTAAAAGCTTTCATGAGACTCGTGTGGTGAAAGGTTTAAGGAAATTTGTGTGGGTTATTTGGGGTTCTGGTGAGGTGCTGACTGTTTTGATTTTTAAGCGATCGCCTGCGTATGTTTACACAACTTAAAGTACAACTTCCGCGTTCTTTTACCCTTCGACATTGGCGTGGAGATTTATTCGGTGGCCTGACGGCTGCCATTGTTGCTCTCCCTTTGGCGCTGGCATTTGGTGTGTCTTCGGGGGCTGGGGCGATCGCCGGCTTGTATGGTGCAGTTTGTACGGGATTTTTTGCCGCACTTTTTGGGGGAACTCCCCCCCAAATTTCGGGGCCAACGGGGCCGATGACCGTTGTTATTGCCACTATTTTTGCGGCGGTGGCCAGTAGCGGAGACCCGCAAGCTGGAGTGGCGATCGCCTTTACAGTAATCATGCTCGGCGGCCTTTTTCAGATCGTCCTCGGAGCCCTACGACTTGGCAAATACATTACCCTCATTCCCTACACTGTCATCTCCGGCTTTATGTCAGGCATTGGCATCATCATCATTTTGATTCAAGTCGCACCACTTTTAGGCTTTCCCAGCGATGCCAGTATTATTCACTCCGCCCAGATGATTCCCTACGAGGTTACCCACCCCAAGCTGTTCCCCACTAGCTTGGGTATCCTGACACTGATAATTCTATTTACCTCCCCAGCCCAGGTAAATCGAGTTGTACCATCACCGTTACTCGCCCTCGTGATCTGCACATTGATTTCTACCCAATTTCCACCGGATAGTTTGGCTCGCATTGGAGAAATTCCCAGAGGTCTACCCGAATTTCATCTACCAGTCTTAGCCTTTTCCCAGCTCAAAAATATGTTGGGCTATGGCGTTATCCTCGGAACCCTAGGGGCGATCGACTCACTCCTCACATCCCTAGTTGCCGATAACATTACCCACACTCAACATGACTCTGACCAAGAACTCATCGGACAAGGCATTGGCAACATTGTGTCGGGATTATGTGGCGGTTTACCCGGTGCTGGCGCAACAATGCGCACAGTCATCAATGTGCGTTCCGGCGGTGTAACCTCCCTATCGGGCATGATTCATGCCGTTGTGTTACTGATCGTCATCTTTTGGGCAGCTCCCCTTACCTCCCCCATTCCCCATGCTGTTTTGGCGGGTATCCTCATCAAAGTCGGTATCGATATCATCGATTGGAGCTTCCTCAAACGAGCCCATCGTATTTCCTTAAAAGCAGCCGCTTTAATGTACTGCGTCATGGGCTTAACGGTTTTTGTGGATCTGATCACCGCCGTTGCCGTTGGCGTTTTCATTGCCAACTTGTTGACCGTTAAAAGTCTAACGGACTTGCAAATAGAGCGCCTAGAAGCAATCACCTCCGCTGACAATGCGACTCAACTAAATCCGAGAGAAAAGGAATTACTGCGACGATCCGAAGGACGCATTTTTCTATTTCATCTCAGTGGCCCCATGAGCTTTGGTGCGGCGAAGGGCATCGCCCAGCGCATGGGCATTATCGAGAAATATGATGTGTTAATCCTCGATTTGCTAGAAGTGCCATTAATGGGAGTGACAGCTTCCCTTGCCCTCGAAACCATGATTCGTGAAGCCCATGCCAAAGGTCGCGAAATCTTCCTCGTTGGAGCAAGTGGCAAAGTCAAAAACCGTTTACAACGCCTTGAAGTACTCAAGTTTCTCCCCCCCCGTAACCGTGTAACAAATCGTTTAGATGCCCTAGAGCAGGCGATCGCCTTTATTGAGAATCACCAAACCACACAGCCAAAACCCCAGTCTGCGCACAAATGAATTGAATCAAGATTTCAACAATTGCCGTAGCAAAAATTACTCCCCATCAATTCGCAACAAAAATTGCAACATTAGCTTTACTTAAGAGCGATATTACGAAATATCATTAAACTTTATGTTGTCAAAGCTGCCATAGTTGCTTATGCTTCTTCATAGCTTGCCGATAATAGATGGCCTTAACTGAGAATTTAAGCAAATTCATTGTGTAAAGGTACTCTGTGAACCGTATCTCCTAGGAGTTGCTTTATCGGAACAAGTCTCCAGCTCATCAAAATTTCCTAAGTCTCCACTTAGAAGTAGCAACCGGATGAGTTGTCAGACTTTATTGTTTTAATATCGAAGATTTTAAGCTTGATAAGCGAGGATTTAGTTCATGCCTATTGCCGTTGGAATGATTGAGACCCGTGGTTTCCCCGCCGTTGTGGAAGCCGCCGATGCGATGGTTAAAGCCGCTCGCGTAACATTAGTTGGTTACGAGAAGATTGGTAGTGGCCGCGTTACCGTTATTGTGCGTGGTGACGTTTCTGAAGTACAGGCTTCCGTCTCCGCCGGGATCGAGAATGCTAACCGTGTTAATGGCGGCGAAGTCCTCTCCACTCACATTATTGCCCGTCCCCACGAAAACCTCGAATACGTATTGCCAATTCGCTACACCGAAGAAGTAGAGCAATTCCGAACCTACTAAATCTAAATGAATAATCCCTAGGTTCATCAGTGAAATCCAAAGTTGATTGTTGTCGACTTTCTGATTAGCCTGCAGGTCTGATGTTCATTCCGTAAGAGTTCGACCAAACAAACATTATAAACAAAAGGAACAAGATCTAATGTCTATCGCAGTAGGCATGGTGGAGACCCTTGGTTTCCCCGCAGTAGTAGAAGCAGCGGATGCAATGGTTAAAGCTGCCCGTGTGACCCTCGTGGGTTACGAGAAAATTGGTAGTGGTCGTGTAACGGTGATCGTCCGTGGTGACGTTTCTGAAGTACAAGCTTCAGTAAGTGCTGGTACTGACAACGTTAGTCGCGTCAATGGCGGTCAGGTACTCTCTACTCACATCATTGCTCGTCCCCACGAAAACCTCGAATATGTGCTTCCGATTCGCTATACCGAAGCTGTTGAACAGTTCCGTGAAAGCGTTAATCCTCAACCTCTAAGAAGAGTATAAACACAATAATCTTTATCCCTAGTCGCTGAAAATTGTATGCAAATTGCCAAGGTTCGTGGAACCGTTGTTAGCACGTACAAGGCGGAAACACTCCGCGGTATAAAGTTTATTCTTGTGCAGTTTGTTAATGAGCAAGGTGAACTCGTGCCAAAGTATGAAGTTGCTGGGGATTTAGTTGGTGCTGGGATAAATGAGTGGGTTCTTGTCACGCGTGGTAGTGCTGCCCGCAAAGAAGTTGGCATGGAAGATCGTCCCCTAGACGCAATGGTTGTCGGGATTATCGATACTGTCAACGTTGATAACCGCTCACTTTATAGCAAGAAAGACGCAGATCGCCTTGGTTAATTGGGCTTTTAAGCTTTTTGAGTCATTAAGCAATGGGCGGCACATCTATGTAAATACCTTTTGATAGGTTGAAATAGATAGCTTTGGATGGTTTAGCAGGATAAGCAACTCTTTTTATTGAGAGGAGGAGTAAATACATGGTTGTCCGCAGGAAAGCGGCTCCCCCAACCCCTTGGTCAAAGGATTTGGCTGAACCTAAAATTCATGAGAGTGCCTATGTTCACTCTTTTTCGAATTTGATTGGTGATGTCACTGTTGGAGAAAATGTCCTGATTTCGCCCGGTACTTCAATCCGTGCTGATGAGGGTGCACCGTTTTACATTGGGGCTTCGACGAATATTCAAGATGGTGTTGTTATTCACGGTCTGGATCGTGGTCAAGTCGCTGGTAAGGATGGTAAAAATTATTCCGTCTGGATCGGCGATCGCTCCTGCATTTCCCATATGGCATTAGTCCATGGCCCAGCCTTTGTCGGCAATGACTGCTTTATTGGGTTTCGCTCAACCATCTTTAACGCTAAAGTGGGCGACGGCTGCATTGTAATGATGCATGCTCTTATTCAAGGCGTAGAAATTCCTCCCGGAAAATATATTCCTTCCGGTGCGGTAATCACAAACCAGCAGCAGGTTGAGCAGCTTTCTGATGTGACCTATGCTGATCAAACCTTTATCCAACACATTGTTGAGGCAAACGAGGTTTGTTCAATGGGTTCCCAAGGGAATCAAAGGGACTTTGGCACTGTACCCTTTTCTGGGGAAGCCAATCAGACATCATCCTCCTCTCAAAGCAATAACGGTACTCGCGAAAATCAATCGGTGGAAAAAATGAGTTTAAATGGAGACATTCAAGGACAGGTGCGGGGTTTGGTTTCCCAAGGCTGTACCTTTACGGCAGAACACGCTAACACGCGGCGTTTTAAAACAAAATCTTGGTTAAGTGCCGGTTTCGTTGAAGGACGTAGTGCGGATCAAGTCTTGTCTAATTTGAATAGCGTCATGTCTGAATATGCGGGTGAGTATGTTCAGCTTATTGCTGTTGATCCCAATACAAAGAAACGTGCTGCAGAAATCGTTGTTCAGCGTCCCGGTGACGAAGCGCCCTCTGTAGGTCAGTCTTTTTCTACTGCAACATCTGTATCTACCGCAAGTGGTTCAGTGCAAAAGGTGGATGGTGATGTCAATACTCAGATCCGTTCATTTTTAAGTCAAGGTTGCAGCTTTACGGCAGAACACGCAAATCAACGTCGTTTCAAAACAAAGTCTTGGTTGAGTGCTGGTTTTGTGGAAGGTCATAGTGCTGAACAGGTCATCAGTAACCTAAACGGTGTGATGGCTCAGTTTCCTAATGAATATGTTCAGCTTATTGCGGTTGATCCGAATACCCGTAAGCGAGCTGCAGAAATTATTGTGCAACGCCCCGGTCAAACAACTCAGCTGAGAGCTTCTGGCGGATCTGTTGGTGCTTCCCATGCCCCTCGTAACGGTAGTGTGACTGTTGCTGGTGGTGATGTGCAAACCCAAGTTCGGTCTTTGGCTTCCCAAGGATGTCGCTTTACTGCAGAACATGCTAATCAGCGTCGCTTTAAAACAAAGTCTTGGCTTAGCGCTGGTTTTGTTGAAGGTCGCAGTGGTGAGCAGATTTTGGCAAATATTAATGGAATTGCTGCCGAATATCCCGGTGAGTATGTCCAATTAATTGCTGTTGATCCGAATACTAAACGCCGTGCTGCAGAAATTATTGTGCAACGGCCGGGTGCAAATGCTCCGGTGCAAAGCAGCAGTAATGGCTATACAAGTTCTGTCTCTAGCTCTTCGAACTCCTATGGCAGTTCTAGCAATGGGTTTGGTGCTTCTAGTGCGAGTCTCAGTAGCGATGTTGTCAGTAAGGTGCGTTCATTGCTCAATCAAGGTTATAAAATAGCGACTGAGCATGCTGATAAGCGCCGTTTCCGGACAAAGTCATGGAAGAGTTGCGGTACTATTGATAGCCAACATGAGACTGAAGTTTTACGTCATTTAGAAACTTGTCTCCAAGATCATGCGGGTGAATATGTCCAGTTAATTGGTGTGGATACTGGGGCTCGCCGTCGCGTTCTTGAGACGATTATTCAGAGACCTTAGAACCATCAAGGTTGAGTGGAGAGATAGCCGTTATCTCTCCTTACTTTTTAGATATTTTTCTGTGACTCGCATGATCGCAAATTGGGGATAGTTGTGACTTCTGGAGCGGTTTTCAATTCCGATATTCATATTGCCGGCGATGTCAGAATCGATGACCATGCTGTTATTGCACCGGGGGTTGTGATTTTGGCGGCACCTAACTGTTCTGTGGCGATCGCCCCGGGGGTTTGTCTCGGTATGGGTTGTATTTTACAGGCATCCCAAGGCAATATTGAGATTCATAAAGGAGCAATGATTGGTGCAGGCGTTCTCATTATTGGCAAAGTCACCATTGGCGAAAATAGTTGCGTTGGTTACGGCAGTACTATTTTTCAAACATCTTTAGCCGCAGGCAGTGTACTGCCGCCCAATAGTTTAATTGGTGATACCTCTCGACGAATCAATACAAATTCTACAAAACCTAGAGCCACTTCCCCTCAATCCCCACAACCACAGGCTGTTGATCCGTGGTCAAATGAAACTGCCCAATCCACAGATAAACTTAGTCAAGAGTCAGAAGAGACTGCTACAGCGAATTATCAAGAAAAGACTATTCCGATAAAAACTGAAATCGCAGAAGTTGCGGCTGAATCCACCCCGGAAAAATCAGAAGAAGTTCGAAAAGAACCAGTTGTTGGTCAAGTGTATATCAATCAGCTATTAATGACACTTTTCCCACATAATGTACCTATAAAACCGCCAGATTCATCTTCCTAAATAACTTTTGTTTATTGAGAATCAATGCAGTATTTAAAGTAGTTTTTCGACAATGTATAGAAAGGTAAATAACTCACCCAGTGCATCCAGTGTAAAGGATTAGGAGTATTCGAGGTTTGTTTTTACTGTTGTTGTAAATTGTTATTTTTGATAAATCAATATCTAATTTGAGTTCATTTTCTGATGATTTGAGGAAATGAACTTTGTGTTTTTTTTAAGCTAATAACCAGTCGGAATTTAGCAGCATTAGAATTGCTAATCAGCTTCAGAATCAAAAGCAATCTTTTTTTGCCTGAAAACGTCAAAAATAAGCCGCACCTGTGATAACATATCCCACAGATTAAAGAAAGTCATAAGACTTAGATCTTTGAAGTTTTATTTCGTGTCTTTTGTCACTGAAAAATTTCAAGATTTTAGAGCAAGAATACCTAGAGTATTTGTTTGTTAAAGATAAGCATTTTTACTGCTGGAGGAAAACCGCATGGTTCAGACCAAATCTGCTGGGTTTAAGGCTGGTGTACAGGATTATCGCCTGACATACTACATGCCTGATTACACCCCCAAGGATACCGATTTACTCGCTTGTTTCCGGATGACTCCCCAACCGGGTGTTCCTCCTGAAGAGTGTGCAGCGGCCGTTGCTGCTGAGTCTTCGACTGGTACTTGGACAACTGTATGGACTGATGGTCTTACTGACCTTGATCGTTACAAGGGTCGTTGTTATAACGTTGAGCCTGTACAAGGGGAAGACAATCAATATTTCTGTTTTGTTGCTTATCCTCTCGATTTGTTTGAGGAAGGCTCCATTACTAACGTTCTAACATCCTTGGTTGGTAACGTATTTGGTTTTAAGGCGCTCCGTGCCCTACGCCTAGAGGATATTCGTTTCCCTGTTGCTTTCATTAAGACATGCCCCGGAAACCCCCATGGTATTACTGTAGAGCGCGACCTCCTCAACAAGTATGGTCGTCCTCTTCTCGGTTGTACGATTAAGCCTAAGCTCGGTCTTTCTGCTAAGAACTATGGTCGTGCGGTTTATGAGTGTCTCCGCGGTGGTCTTGATTTCACTAAGGATGATGAGAATATCAACTCTCAGCCTTTTATGCGTTGGCGTGATCGCTTCCTCTTCGTTCAAGAAGCGATTGAGAAGGCACAGGCTGAAACTAATGAAGTTAAGGGTCACTACCTCAACGTAACTGCCGCTACTTGCGAAGAAATGCTTGAGCGTGCTGAGTTTGCTAAAGAAATCGGTACGCCGATTGTCATGCACGACTTCATTACTGGTGGTTTCACGGCAAACACTACCCTTTCTAAGTGGTGTCGTCGTAATGGTCTTCTGTTGCACATCCACCGGGCAATGCACGCTGTAATTGACCGTCAGAAGAACCATGGTATCCACTTCCGTGTTCTTGCTAAGTGTCTCCGTCTTTCTGGTGGTGACCACCTCCACTCTGGTACTGTCGTCGGTAAGCTTGAGGGCGATCGCGCTGGTACTTTAGGTTTCGTTGACCTCATGCGTGAAGACTATGTTGAGGAAGATCGTTCTCGCGGTGTATTTTTCACCCAGGACTATGCTTCTCTCCCCGGTACTATGCCTGTGGCTTCTGGTGGTATCCACGTATGGCATATGCCTGCGCTGGTTGAGATCTTCGGTGATGATTCTTGCCTCCAGTTTGGTGGTGGTACTTTGGGTCACCCTTGGGGTAATGCTCCGGGTGCGACTGCAAACCGTGTTGCGCTTGAGGCTTGTGTTCAAGCTCGTAACGAAGGTCGTAGCTTGGCTCGTGAAGGGAACGATGTTCTCCGTGAAGCTTGTAAGTGGTCTCCTGAGTTGGCAGCTGCTTGTGATCTTTGGAAAGAGATTAAGTTCGAATTCGATACAGTTGACACCCTCTAAGCTCTTGATGAGCATCAGTGGATGGGATTTTTTGTCACAATGATCCTATTCACTGATAGTTAGCTCTCATGGAGTTTAAAGATATTGCCAAAGAGACGGCAAAGGTTCTACGTGATTATTTGACTTATCAGGCGGTTCGCATCATTAGTCAGCAGTTGGGTGAGACCAATCCCGGACAGGCGATTTGGTTAGGAGATTTTTCTAAGCAGCATTCTCTTCAGGACGGCGATCGCTATATTGAAGATATGATGCAAGAGAATAAAGAACTGGTCTTGAGAATTTTGACCGTCAGGGCAAATTTAGCCGGAGAAGTTCTCGATTTCCTACCAGAAATGGTGTCTACTGAAATTCAGCAGTCTAACGCGCAGCACCGCCGTTCTCTACTAGAGCAGTTAACTCGGGTTGATGTATCGTCAACCAATTTGGCTCAAACAGATATTGAGCCAGATATTTCAGAAGATTCTGAGTAATTTTTGACCCAAAAGAGGACATTACAGATAATGAAGACTTTACCTAAGGAAAAGCGTTACGAAACTCTTTCTTACCTTCCACCCCTTAGTGATCAGCAGATTGCTCGCCAAGTTCAACACATGATTGACCAAGGTTTTATTCCTGGTGTTGAGTTTGAGAAAGATCCTGCTCCCGATCTCCACCACTGGACGCTTTGGAAGCTTCCTCTCTTCAGTGCAACTAGTGCTCAAGAGGTTCTTAATGAAGTGCGTGAATGCCGTAGTGAGTATTCTGACTGCTACATTCGTGTTGTTGGCTTCGACAATATTCGTCAGTGCCAAACTGTAAGTTTCATTGTTTACAAGCCTAATCAGACTCGCTACTAAAGAGTTTTCGGTTTCTCTGAGATTGATTTAGTTTGAATCATGCAAAAGTGCGATCGCCGTTTTTGGTGGTCGCATTTTTTATATTGCGTAACCATGGAGTCTAATTCTGAAATTTGTTTTGGAGTAAGTTGAAAATATTTCAATAAAGAATCTTGTGATGAGTGAACTGTCTAAATTACCCCAAGGCTTACCAGAACCTGAAGATGACGGTGCTTGCGATCATTTACTGGATTGCTCATTACCTGAACTGTCTTTGCTTTCGACACAAGGAGCAATGGTCAATATATCTAAGGCGAAGAACTACCTTGTCTTGTACTGCTATCCGATGACCGGTAAGCCCGGTGTTGCGCTACCCCAAGGATGGGATCAGATTCCGGGTGCAAGAGGTTGTACGCCCCAATCTTGTGCTTTCCGAGACCATTATCAGGACTTGACAGCGTTAAGGGCAGAAGTTTACGGCATCAGTACTCAAGCATCGGATGAACAAGTGGAGGCAAAGAAGCGTTTGCATTTGCCTTTCGAATTACTGAGTGATGTCAATCTAGAATTGGCGCAAGCTCTGCAATTACCGATTTTTGAGGTCGATAATAAGTATTTACTCAAACGAGTCACAATTATTGTGAAAAATAATGAGATCGTCAAAGTTTTTTATCCAGTATTTCCACCTAATGCTAATGCTGATGAGGTAATTGCTTGGCTAAAAGCTCAGTGAAATTAAAGTCGTCTAAAAATTTTTGTTATTGAACCCATCATGCAAGTTATTCTCTGTCACCAAACTGTTGATTTTGATGCCCTTGGGGCAGCGGTTGGTTTAGCTTGTTTGCGAGTGGGGGCAAGGGTTGTTTTGACTGGTGGTGCTCATCCGGGGGTAAGGCGTTTTCTGGCGTTGTATCGTGATGAGTTTCCATTGCTGGAAATGCGGAGTGTGCATCCAGAGCAGCTGAAAACGATTATGGTGGTGGACAATCAGCAGCGGCAGAGATTAGGCAAGGCGCAAACGTGGTTTGAGGCGGAGCAGGTTAAGCATATTGAAATTTATGATCACCATGTTGATCAAGAGCGGGATATTCCGGCGACCTATGTGGAAATTGAAGATGTTGGGTCAACAACGACTTTAATTGCGGAAAAGCTTCAGGCACGGGGTATCGAGCTAGATCTCTATACTGCCACGGTGATGGCTTTGGGGATTCATGTGGATACTGGGTCTTTAATGTTTGATCAAACGACGGTACGGGATGCTCAGGCTCTGACTTGGTTGATGGGGCAGGGGGCTGTGGTGAAAATTATTGCGGATTATGGGTCACCGGGTTTTTCAACTCAGGTGCAGTCGCTCTTTGCTGAGGCTATGGGTGGGTTGCAGCGGGATAGTGTTCGAGGGTATCAGGTGGCTCAGGTGTTGTTGCGATCGCCGGATTTTGTGCCGGGTTTGTCGAATATGACGGAACGGATGATGCAGATGACTAATCTCGATGGGTTATTGGTGGGGCATTTTTATCGTCAGACTGAATCTGAAGGCAAGCTGGTTATTATTGGGCGATCGCACATTGTCGGGACAAATTTAAATCAATTGTTTGAACCCTATGGTGGCGGTGGTCATGATCAGGCGGCATCGTTGAGTGTACGGGTTGAGCAACCGGAGGTTGTCTTGGCTAAGGTTTATGGTGAATTTATGGGGCAAATTCCCCAGGCGGTAACGGCACGGGATTTGATGACAGCGCCTGTGCGAACAATTTTGCCGGAAACGTCCATTGAGGAAGCGCAACGGGTGTTATTGCGCTATGGGCATTCGGGCTTGGTGGTGGTGGATGATGCGGAAAAATTGGTGGGGATAATTTCGCGGCGGGATTTGGATTTAGCGTTGCATCATGGATTTCAGCATTCGCCGGTGAAAGGTTATATGAGTCGTAAGGTGCGGACAATTTTACCGACAACGACGCTACGGGATATTGAAACGCTGATGGTTAATTTTGATGTGGGTCGTTTGCCTGTGGTGGAGGGCGATCGCCTGCTGGGGATTGTGACGCGGACAGATGTTTTACGGCAACATCATCAGGAACAACGTCGAGATTTATTGCCATTATCGTCTAGCCATAGGCCTCTACCTTTGACGACAATCCTTGAGGAAAAATTAGATGGGTCGCTGTGGGAATTATTGCAATCGGTGGCGATCGCCGCCCGAAAAAGAGGCTGGCATTTATATCTCGTCGGCGGTGGTGTGCGGGATTTGCTTTTAGCGGAGAACGAGGCAGAATTATTATTGCAAGATGTTGATTTGGTGGTGGATGGTTTTCACGCGGCGGCAGATGTTGGGGCTGGTGTGGAGTTGGCAAATGTCATTAAAGAGCTTTATCCAGAAGCACGGGTTTCGGTACATGGAGAGTTCCAAACAGCGGCGATTTTGTGGAGTCAGGATCCAGTGTTTGGATCATTAGCGATGGATATTGCAACGGCACGAACAGAATTTTATCCTTACCCCGCAGCAAATCCAGAGGTGGAAGCGAGCTCGATTCGTCAGGATTTATATCGACGGGATTTTACGATTAATGCGTTATGTTTGCGTTTAACGGAGCCAGATCCGGGGGAATTACTGGACTTTTTTGGGGGACTAGATGATCTCAAAAAACGTCAAATTCGGGTGCTCCATGCCAATAGTTTTATTGAAGATCCAACGCGCATTTATCGGGCGGTGCGGTTTGCAGTGCGGCTAAATTTTGCTCTCGAGTCCCAGACGGAAGAGTTTATTCGCTACGGAATCGCTTCTGGTATTTACGAAAGGTTGCACCATGAAAAACCCCAAGCGCCCGCTTTAACCACGCGGCTGCGCGCTGAACTGAAATATTTACTGACAGCTCATTACTGGAAACCAGCATTGCGGTTGCTGGATGCTTTGGGAGCATTGCAGTGTATCCATAAAGATTTGGCATTAACGGAAACTGTGTGGTGGCAAGTGCGTTGTGTTGACCGTTGGTTGCGCCATCTGGATCCAGATGAAAACCTTGAACATTGGCGGATACGTTTGGAGGGCTTACTGATTAATTTACCGACGGCGGCGCGTCTTGAAGTGGGCGATCGCCTGCAATTGCCGAAAGATAGTCTCCAGCGATTAGAACAATTCTCGCAGCATCAGGCTAAAATTTTACCCCAGTTAGTCGCCGCCCAAAATCTCAGCGATAAGGTGTTGGCATTAGAGGCGTTAGAGCTGGCCGATATTATTTTATTGGCGGCGATCGCCCCGAAAAAAATTCGCCATGATTTGTGGTGTTATCTACGGCAATGGCAATTTATTAAAGCGCCCCTAGACGGCTCTGATCTCAAAAAACTAGGCTATAAACCGAGTCCACAGTTCCGCGTCATTTTGCAAGATTTACTCAAAAAAACACTGGATGGAGACATCGGCGATCGCCCCACTGCATTGACATACCTAAAAGAAAACTATCCCATTGAAAATTAGCCATAAAAAATCCCATCTCAAATAAATTCAAGACAGGATTTTTGATTTGCCTAGACGGTGGAGTTCTACATGGTTGCGACTAAAGGCTTCTCTAATTGACCGACCTTAGACAAAATTGCTTCGGCGGCTTGGCGGCCAGAAATTGTCGCACCTTCCATACTGTCGATATAGTCCTGTTGGGTGTAGCTTCCCGCAAGAAATAAATTAGAAATTGGCGTTTCCTGAGCGGGGCGGTAAGGATCCATTCCCGGCGCTTCGCGGTAAAGGGATTGCGCCAACTTTACGACGTTAGACCAAGTCATATTCAATTCGCGAGAAGAAGGGAATAATTTGTGGACTTGCTCCAAAACATGTTGGGCAATTTCATCGTTGCTCTTTTTGATGAAAGGATCACCGGGAGTCAACACAAGCTGCATTAAAGAACCCTCACCTTCTTTGTAAAAATCACCGGGACTTGTTAATGCTAAGTCTGCAAAACAAGAAAAATCTGCTTGGTGAGTGTAGAGAAGGTTATCAATACCTTCAGCTTTTTCAAGTTGAGCGCGCTTTTCCGGATCATTGAGTTCAGTGACCCAACCGTCGAAACGCAATTGAACTGTTGCGACAGGAACTGCATCGAGCTTGTAGATATTGTCGAATTCAGGCCATTTCCGCCAAGCATCAGGAACTGCACGCTGAATGCCGGGAATGTCGAGTGCCAAAACATAAGTATCGGCTTTCACCGTTTGATCACTTTCACCATTGTTGATAACAAGACCATCAATTGTGGGTGTGCCATCGAGAGTGTAGTGAATATCTTTCATCCGGTGGCGAGTATGAATTTTCGCGCCCTTCGATTCGAGATAATTGACGATAGGTTTATGCAAGTACTCTGCTGGAGAACCTTCCAACATCCGTAGGACAGAAGCCTCGGTCTTTGCTGCAAAGAACATAAAAATGGTCAACATGCAGCGCGCCGAAATGTTCTCGGTATCAATAAACCCGAGAGCGTAGGCGATGGGATTCCACATTTTTTTGAGGCTGCCATCATTGCCGCCATGGCTGCGGAACCAGTCCGCAAAGCTAATAGCGTCGAGGTCTCGAATGGTTTTCATTGCGCCTTTGAAATCCACCAAACCACGCACAATGGGGCTAGTACCAAGAGCAAGGGAGTTGGCCGCTTTATCGATCGCCGAAAGTTGTGAAGATGTAAAAAATGCCTTTAGACCATGGAAAGGCGCACCCACAGGGAACCGAAAATCGAGTTCGCCAACCTTACCGCCTTCATTAATAAATTGGTGGGTATGCTCTTTCAGTCGGAGGTTATTACCTGCACCGACTTTTTCCATGAGGGCAAAGAGATTGTAGTAACACCCAAAAAATACGTGGAGCCCCATCTCAATGTGGTTACCGTCTTTGTCTACCCAGCTGCCAACTTTGCCACCGACAAAGGGACGGGCTTCAAAGATTTCGATTTCGTGACCAGCATCTGCTAATTCAATGGCAGTGGATAATCCGGCTAGTCCTGCTCCGACGATTGCTACACGCATTACGTTTGTCCTACGTTTAATTTCTCAAAAAAAGTATTAACTATTGTAAACGATTAGGCGGGACGGTTCTCAGGCTGTGGGGATAGTAATGTCATTAGTGATGGCATAAATGTCCAGATGTTTAAATTTTTTGGGGTTTATTTTTGGGTGGTTTGCCGCGATAGTGTGTCAAGGACTGTTGCAGCGTTGGTACGTTAATAATGCATTTCAACTTCGGCAATGCAAAAAAACGAATTAGGCAACGGAGTAAAGGACTTGTTTTGGCAAAATATCGCGTTTCAGTTGAACATTAGTCGAGCCTGCCACAACAATTTGCTCTGCGCCTTCTGCCACTAAACGATGGAGATAGGGTTCGACGGTGGGTTGCTCGTTGACAGGTAGAATATTGAGTTCGATATCGCTCAGTTTGCGCCGAACGCGTTCTAAAACATCTTCGGCTAAACCGCGGTAGCCTTCGAGCATGGAATGTTGCAGGCTCCGAATCGAGGCGGCGCTGAGCCAGCCGTTTTCGCCGAGGTCGTGCATCATGGTGCAGACAGCTCGCTCGCTAATAAAAAAGACAATATTTAGAGGGGAATTTGCATCTTTGGCGATCGCCTCAGCTTGGTACATGGCATCGTCGTAGGCGTAGGGATTGAGAATAACAAAATAGATTTTTTTCATGCGATTACACCTGCAAACCAAACAGTGGCCAATATAATGTCGCGAGTGCTAATAATCCGAGGAATCCCAGGGATTTGAGGAAAAATCCCCGTTGTAGCGCATGGGATGGAGGCACATAGCCACTGCCGATCACAATGGCCATGGCGGGCGTGCTAACGGGCATCATAAAGGCTAATCCTGAGGCAATGGTAACACCCATCGTTATGGCGCGGGGGTCAATGCCATGTTCTGCGGCTAGGGCGATCGCCAAGGGCATTACCATCGCAACGGTAGCGGCATTACTCATCCCTTCGGTGAAGATGACCACCACCATCGCAACGGCAATAAACACTAGCCAACCGGAGTCAATCCACCCTAATAATGCTTGGGCGAGAGCGGTGGAAGTTTCGGTTTCTCTCAATACTGCGCTCAGGGCGATCGCCGAACCATACATCACGAAAATCCCCCAGTTCACATCTTCTTCGACTTCCTGCCAATCAGCAATTTGGAAAACAAATAGTAAGGAAACTCCGAGAAAAGCTACGGTATCGAGCCCCCAAGCTTCACCCCGCACAATCCATAAAACAATGGTTAGTAAAGTAATTAAAGCTGTCCCTATTTCACGTTTGGAGATATTGCCCAGACGTTTAGCGCGGCCTTTTAATAACATTTTTGCTTGATCCATAGACACGGCTGTACCCCGACCAATATTTCTGATCAGCAAATAGGCGATCGCCAGCAAAACAATAGCTAGGGGTAATGACCATAAAGTCCACTCGATAAAACTAATACTTTGACCCGTACTTTCCCGTAGCAAGCCCAATGCCAAAGCCGCCCTCGCCCCCCCAAGCAAACTAGGAATACCGCCGATACCCGCGCCCCATCCCAAAGCCAAAAAAGCAGATTTTCCGAAACGTCCACCGGGTTTTGCGCCAGCCGACTGCACGACCTCTAAAACCACGGGGAAAAGCATTGCTGCAACGGCGTGGGAACTGAGAAAAAATGACATTACAGCCGACAAAATGAGTACTGAAAGAATCAAGCCCCGTTGGGTTCCACCAAACTTTGAAACCACCGTTAGGGCTAACCTTGTGCTCAAACCCGATCGCCGAATCGGACTCGCAAGAATAAAAACCCCCAAAATAAAAAAGACAGAACGATTACCAAAATAGGCATAGGTTTGTTCGGGGGGAAGTACTCCAGTAAAAGGAATCAAAAAGAGCACCAAAAGACCTGTCACAGCCACAGGTAAAGCACTGGTACTCCAGAGGAAGGCTGTTACCCCAAAAATTGCAAGGGCCTTGAGGGCAGCTTCATCAAATTCTGCGAGAGGCAATGCAAGAATCGCAAAGTAGATGATTGCTGCTGCAATACACCAGACCCAACGGTATTGGGGACGACGAATTTGCTTAAGCCATTGCGGCGATCGCCGGAGAAGGTTCATAGAAATCTAGGGGAGAAATACCTAAACAAGAATCATACTGTTTTCAGTTCACAGCATCTTGATTCCGTGGGAAACTGATCACTCCCACATCTATCGTTTTATGCTGGGATAGGAGGCAAAAGATCAAACGACACTTTGACTTTAGTTGAGCACCTCATGGCGATGACCACACAAAGATGAGCCGTAGGATACGTGGAGACGACCCAAAATACGGAGGTGAATCGAGATATTATCTGTCCGTCATAACCCCATCTTGCAGGGATTTGGAACACTAAAAAAGATGGGTTTTGCTCGATGTTAATTGGTGGGGAAAAGCAATAATCCTCCCACCGCGTCTTACATCTTGGGTGGTGAATCTTAGGGGCGATCGCCCTCAAACTGCTCTATCAAAAATTCTGTGAAGAGTTTGACCTTCGTCGAAAGATGACGGTTGATGGGATACAACACCGAGACTGTCAAAACCTTTTGGCAATAGTCCGGCAATACCATTTTTAATGCCCCAGATTTTAAATAAGAATCCACAATAAAACAGGGCAATAGCGCAACACCTAGACCTTTTTTGGCGGCGATCGCCAGAGCTTCTCCATTATTTGAGCAAAAAGATCCCGAAACCGTGACAGATTCTGCGCCGATTTGCCATTGGGATTTGGTTTGTTGGTAGCCGTAGAGCAAGCAGTTATGGTTTTTTAAATCTTCTGGGGTTCGTAAATGCGGCGATCGCCCTAAATATGCCGGCGAAGCACAGAGCAACACCTGCGTTTGAAATAACTCATGGCTAATAAGACTGGCACTTGCTGTCGGTTCTGCCACCCGAATTAACAGATCAAATCCTTCGGCGATCGCATCCACAAAGCGATCTTCAAGGGTGAGCTGCACTTGCAATTGCGGATATTGATTCATAAAATCTGCCAGCACAGGTGCAAAACACATCGTTCCAAAGGTCATCGGTGCATTCACCCGTAACAAGCCCTGCGGCTCACCATGGGAGCGCGAGACAGACAATTCCGCTTCTTCAATATCAGCCAGAATTTGCAAACATTTTTCGTAGAAAGCTAGTCCAGTCGGTGTCGGCGTGACCTTACGAGTACTGCGATGGAGCAATTGTACCTTTAAGCTATTTTCCAGAGCCACCACCATTTTGTTCACCGCCGATCGCCCCATCAACATTTTCCGCGCCGCCGCCGCAAAACTGCCTTCTTCTACCACCCGCACAAAGGCAGACATACTTTCAAGCTTGTTCATTGATTCTTGTTATTCCTCTGATTTCGGCGATCGCCCTAGAACTTCATTGTATCTTTTCTGGAAACAATTTGAGTGAAAATTGCCATATTGTCTTTTATTTGGATGGGCAATAGAATAAATACAACGAAACAAAACCTCAATTCCCAAGTTTCAAGGAGGTCACCCATGATTACAATTCGTCCATCTGAAGAACGCGGTAGAGGCAAATTTGACTGGCTAGATAGCTACTTTAGCTTTTCGTTTTCCCAGTACCACGATCCTGCCCACATGAACTTTTCAAATCTGCGGGTCATTAACGAAGACTACATTGCTCCCGCCCAGGGCTTTGGTACCCACGGCCACCGCGATATGGAAATTGTCACCTATGTCCTAGAAGGGCAACTGGAGCATAAAGACAGTATTGGCAACGGCTCCATCATGCGCCCCGGCGATGTCCAGCGGATGAGTGCAGGGCGCGGCATTCGTCACAGCGAATTTAATCCCTCTCCCCAAAATCCAGTGCATTTACTCCAAATCTGGATTACGCCCGACCAAATGGGCATTGAGCCTAGCTATGAACAAAAGTTCTTTAGCCCTGAGGAAAAGCAAGGTAAGTTGCGGTTAGTGGCTTCCCCCGATGGACGTGATGGCTCTGTCAAAATTCACCAAAATGCCTTTATGTACGCATCGATCTTGGCGGCGGGAGCGGCAGTAACCCACGAGCTTGGTGGCGATCGCCGCGTCTGGATTCAGATTACCCGCGGCCACCTAACCCTTAACGGTCAACCCCTCAAAGCAGGCGATGGGGCAGGCATCGAAGCAGAAAAGGCAATTACCGTGATAGGCCAAGCTCCAGAGACCGAGTTTATTCTCTTCGACTTACCCTAATCGCCATATCTCAGGGGGCGATCGCCGAGCTGAGGCCAAAACCTTGCCACCAAGCACCCACACCCTTTGGCCAAAAACTAATCAGACATCGTGGTTGTAGCTCCCTACATTGCCCCTAGGACCCACAGACCATTAGTGTTCAATACAAAAATACTATTCACTTGAGGAAAAACCATGCCGACACCCAAAATTGCTGACACCAAGCCAATGGTTATGGAGCTAGAAGCCGGAGATTATTTCTGGTGTACCTGCGGTCACTCTGCCAACCAGCCCTTCTGCGATGGTGGTCACCAAGGAACTGATTTTGCGCCACAAAAATTCACCCTAGAAGAAAAGCAAAAAGTGGCGATGTGTCTTTGTAAACATTCCCAAAATCCACCATTTTGCGACGGCTCCCACGCCAAACTCTAGGGTCGCACGCCACATTGATCGCGAAAAATCTTTTTTTTAATCTCCTTTTTTTTATCTCCTGTAGAGCCTGTCTATGGGAGATTTGATCTATCAGGGAAATACTTGTTTTTTTAACATGCTGCAATTTAGAGCATGCGCCGAAAAATCCCCCAATGCTCGTCACCTTGGCGACTAGGGACAGAGTTTGTGACGGCAGTGAGGGTTTTAACGGTGAAATAGGGAGAAAATAGCTGCTCAATTTCCGTTGGTGTCGTGCCAAAGGGAGGGCCACCCGCTCTACCATGGGTAAAGAACACGCCATAGAAAGTCCCAGCGGGTTTCAAAAGAGTAGCAACGAGTTGGACATAGTCGTGGCGACGTTCCGGCGGGATCGCGCAGAAACACGTATGCTCAAATACGTAGTCAAACTGATTTTTGTAACTTTTTTCTAAGGTAAAAATATCCTGTTCTAAGGTGGTGAGGTTCACGTTTTTAGCCTGGGCTAATTTCTGTGTCGCGGCGATCGCCGATGGTGCAAAATCCACAGCCGTCACCATTAAACCTTGCTGGGCGAGAAATACTGCATCATGACCCCGACCAGCGCCAAGGGCAATGATTTTTCCCGCTGATGGGGCGATCGGCCGGCCAAAAAACTCAACCAAAGGCGGTGTTGCTTCACCTAAATCCCAGCGAAACTCCGCCGAGCGATATTTTGTTTCCCAAAAAGATGATTGTTCGATAGACTGTGCCATCACCTGCAACTCCTGCCCTTGAAAACTCTTGTTGAATTAAAGCTTAAATTCAGCTTGTGTTAGAACGTTACAAAACGGTTAATGCGATATATTTTATATCCGACCTTAAGAATACATGGATCAAGAATGCCCAGTGTTCCCTGATTCATGATTGCTGGTCTCACTTTTACCCCTATCACATGAGAGCTTTAAATCTTTAAGGAGCCTCCTTGATAATTTGTTTGGCTTGACGACTAATATCAACTTCATACCGACTTCTTTTGGCTTTAGAGTAATCGGACGATTCACTCAGTCATGAGGTTGACGATTGTATAACCCAAAAGAAAACCTTGTTTTTTGACCGCTATCATTCAGAAAAAAACTGTGTTCTTGATCCTTATTTAGCCATTCATACTCCATGCAGTACAGTCAAGCCCTTATTAAAGCCCTCGGCGATGTGATTTATGAACGTTGTCTGATATCGGGGCAGATAAGTTGGCACGGGGATTTTGTCCGTATCCTTGGCTATAGCCCCCAAGAAATGGGTGATGATAATGCATTATGGCTAGATCGATTATTTAGTGAAGACAAAACTAGGGTGCTCACAAAAATTGCCGCCGCTTGTGAACAACACCAGCCCTACGATATCGAATATCGTTTTCGTCACCACGATGGTTCCTATGTGTGGATTCAAGATCGTGGTGTTCCCCATCAATCAACGGCTATCGATGGAGAACCAACCGTCAAAGTGGTTGGGGTAATGCGGGATATTAGCGATCGCAAGCGGGCAGAGTTAGAGATGAAAAATGCTTTATTACGGGAGCGGGAGCTCAATCAACTAAAAACAAGGTTTATTGATATTGCATCCCATGAATTCCGTACGCCTTTGACCTCAATTTTGGGCTTTACTGAGTTGCTAGAGCAGTATTCCCATAAATTTAATCCAGAGGTACATCGCAAACATCTAAAGCGTATTCGCAGTGCGGCAGAGAGATTGCAAGAGTTAGTGGATAATGTATTGTCGGTTAGTCGGGCTGATGCGGGGAATGTCAGTTTAGAGTTGTCGCCCGTTGACATTGAGTATTTATGTCGCGATATTTTCCATGAACTCAATGGGGCTTTTGGTGGGATTGCGTCGTTAAGGTTAGCACTCGACTCCAAACTACAGGGCGATCGCCCACTGCATCCGGTCATTGATGCTCGCATCATCCGCCATATTTTGACCAATCTTTTATCTAATGCGCTGAAATATACGCTCTCTAAAAAAGCAGTTCAGTTGAAAGTGCAGTACGACAAACAACAAATTATTTTTATTGTCCAAGATCAAGGGATTGGGATTCCTGAGGCGGATTTACCCCATTTATTTGAACCATTTCATCGAGCCACAAATGTTGGCAAAATTCCGGGGACAGGTTTAGGGTTGCATATTGTTGAACGATATGTAGAACTCCACAATGGTGCGATCATGGTAACGAGTGCGATGAATACAGGAACAACCTTTCGGGTAAATATTCCCTGTATTTTCGTTGAAGACGCTTAAGATAACCGCTTTATTTAGGAACTTGATGGATAATTCATGCTTACCTGCCCAAGACAATCAACAACCGACAGTTTTGGTCATAGAAGATGATGATTCTATTCGGGAGCTGATCGTGACTCTGCTGTTAGCGGAGGATTATGCGGTTCTTGAGGCGGAAAATGGTGAACTGGGTCTTACTTTGGCGATCGCCACCCCACTAGATCTGATCGTGTGCGACATTATGCTGCCCGGTATTGATGGCTATGGCATCCTCAACCATCTCCAAGAAGACCCAAAAACCGAAACAATCCCTTTCCTTTTTCTCACAGCCCTCGGCACGAAAGACAATATTCGTCAGGGCATGAACCTTGGTGCCGATGATTATTTAACAAAACCCTTTACCGCCCAAGAACTCCTCGATGCCATCCAAGCCCGCCTGCGTAAACATCGTTTGTGGCGCACCCATTTTCGGCAAAAACAACAGGCCAACAGCACGAAAATCAACTACACCGTTACCCATGATCCCATTACCCAGCTCCCCAACCAATTGGCGCTACGGGATGATCTCAACCGTCTTTTAAAACAATGGCAACAGGATAATCTCCCCCAAAACAAGCAAGACAATAACGGCGAATGGGGCGTGCCGATTCTCTACTTGAGCGTAGACCGCTTTGAGCGCATTAATGAGCTATATGGCTACCACTTTGGCAACACAGTCCTGAAAAATATTGTGCGTTACCTCGGGGGCACAATTTCAGAAACAGCCTATTTAGCCTGTCTAAATTACACTGACTTTGTCTTAATTTCACCGCCGGTGCAGAACGCTCAATCCGAGGAGCATTTGAGTGCCATTGTTGAACCAATTTTAGAAACCTTTGCCCAGCCCATTACCGTTGAATCGCGCAAAATTTTAATTAACTGGCATGTGGGTATTGTTACCATGCCCGAGGCGGAATACAACTTTGATCGATATCTAAACCAAGCAAAGGAAGCCATGGAGCTCGCCCGCAACCAAGGCAAGCGGACCTACTATATCCTCCAGCCAGACGATAAGCAGCAGGATAAAGCATCACAGCGGTTACTCGATACCGATTTATATGAAGCACTCCACCGTGACCAGTTGGTGCTATATTACCAGCCAAAAATCAACACCCACACTGGCAGGATTTTGGGGGCTGAGGCGTTAATTCGTTGGCAACATCCAGAGCTAGGGTTGATTTCGCCGGCACAATTTATTCCCCTAGCAGAAAAAAATGGCTTAATTAGTGGCATTGGACAATGGGTCTTTGAGGCTGCCTGTCGTCAACTGCAAACATTACGAAACCAAGGCTTTTTAGATATTTGTCTGGCTGTAAATTTATCGGGAAGACAGTTTTATCAACCAAATCTTGCGACGAATTTAAAGGCGATTCTGGATTGCTATCAGGTGCCTGCTAGTCACATTGAACTGGAAGTCACGGAGTCGATTTTAATCTCCGATGTAAAACTGGCGATCGCCAACCTCCAGTCCCTCAAAGAACAAGGCTTCCCCATTGCCATCGACGACTTTGGAACAGGCTACTCTTCCCTGAGCTATTTACAAAATTTCCCCTTTGATATTCTCAAAATAGACCGCTGTTTCGTGCGCAATATCATGCGCAATGTGACCAATTCCACCATTGTGAAACATGTCATTATGATGGCGAAACAACTAGACCTAACAACCGTTGCCGAAGGCGTTGAGACAGCTGCCGAATTTGAATTTTTAAAAGCTCAAAACTGTAACGAGATCCAAGGATATCTCTTCAGCCGCCCCGTAGATAGCGAGACCTTTAGCCAAATGCTGCGGGACGATCCCAACTTCTTTGATCAGCTAGATCTCCATACCCAGTAAGGTATACAGCCACTTATTATGCCCCGAAAAATCCGCCGTAAACCAATTCCCTCATCCGCAGACGATAAACGCAACGGAGTACGATAGGATTAAGCCTATTAATATCCAAAATTTCGCACAGCTTAATTTAGCAATGACTTCAGAGCCTAATTCCTCAATTGCTTTCTCGATGGACGACTTTGCGAGTGCCCTCGATGAACACGAATATCACTTCGAGCAAGGGCAAATCGTTAAGGGGAAAGTATTTGAGCACACTTCAGACGGTGTCTTAGTGGACATCAAAGGAAAATCTCCGGGTTTAGTTCCCACCCGTGAAGCACTACTGGCTGGAGAAACCGGTGTTCAAGAAGTCTTACCCCTTGGGGAAGAGCGAGAATTTTTGATCATTCGGGGGCAAAATGCTGATGGTCAAGTGACTCTATCCCGCCGCAAGCTGGAAGAAAAGCGTGTTTGGGAGGAGTTGGAACAGGCAGCTGAAGCGGGGAACTCAGTACAAATTCAGATTACTGGCAGTAACCGCGGTGGTGTCACGGGCGATGTGAAGGGTTTACGGGGATTTGTTCCCAATTCCCATCTCACGGATAAAAATATTGAAGGTTTAATGGGGCAAACTCTTACTGTTAATTTCCTAGAGTTGGATCAAGAACGCCGCAAATTGGTTTTATCCCAACGTTATGCTGCCCAGGCGGAAATTATGCGGAAGCTAAGTATCGGTGTTTTGGCTTCTGGTAAGGTTGCGAATATCAAGCCCTATGGTGTGTTTGTTGAACTCGATGGAATGACTGGTTTACTGCATCGCAGCCAAATTAGTGACAAGCAAGTGCCCCAACTGGAGGATTTATTCCAAGTGGGTCAAGAGCTGCGGGTTTTAATTACGGATATTGATGAGGGTTCTAAGCGTATTTCCCTGTCTCTGAAGGCTTTGGAGAAGTTCCCCGGTGAAGTGATTGAGCAATTTGATGAGTTACAAGGTAATGCCGATGAGCGGGTTGAAGCGGCATTGAAAAAGCTCAATATCGTGGTTTAGAAGATTCGACATCTTTCGCGAAAATGTTAAATAACGTTCTAACTGCTTTTTTCCCATGCTAAGTAACGTCAGTTATGGATAAGAATGTAGCCAAAATTCTTTAGAGAAAAGGAGACACG